>JBFZFE010000270.1:0-2958 GCA_041306525.1 Verrucomicrobiota bacterium
CCTGGCGGACGACGACCTGTTGATAGGAGCCTTGGGCGGCTTGGCGCAGACACAATCCGATCAAGAACCACCAGACCCCGCCGATGAAGTTGCCCAGCACAAAACTGCCGATGCCCAGACCGATCAACAAGATCCCAAACCAGCCGCCCATCAATGTGACCACGCGGGTGGCCCAGCGCATATCTTTGCGCCACCCCCACAAGGCGGAACGCAGAACGCGCCCGCCATCGAGTGGGAAGGCCGGTACCATGTTGAAGAGCACGAGGACGAGGTTGATCCACGCCAGATAGCCAAGGACGCCAAAGAGCACTGCCTGGCCGCCCACAACCTCGATCAGCGAAGAACTGGCGTAAAATGCCGCCGCGAGAAACAGACTCGAAAGCGGGCCGGCAATCGCGATCCAGAATTCGGCGGGCGGAGTGGGGGGCTCATCACTCATCTCCGCGACCCCGCCAAAGAGAAACAGCGTGATGCCTTTCATCGGCAGTCCGTAACGCCGGGCCACGAGCGAGTGGGCGAACTCATGGAATACGATGGAGGCAAACAGCCCCAGCGCCGCACTGCCGCCCATCACCCAGTAAACCCAAGGCGCCAGACCCTCGAGATACCGCGGGAACACCCCGGCGGCGAGCGTCCATGTCACCAATGCCGCAATGATGAGCCAGCTGGCGTCAACCCTCACGGCAAACCCAAAGAGGCGAAATAATGTCAACCGTTTGCCAAACATCCTGTGCTCCTTTCTGCTGCCGTTACCGTTGCCGCCCTGCAAGAACCTAGGTCTGCCGGTGTGAATCGCAAGGCGCAAGGCGTCCCCGTGTCGGCGGGGCCTCGCAACTAATTGTTTTGGCATTTGACGGGGGGAGAGCCCGTCGCTATTTTGAGCGCACTTTTTCGAGGACACCCCATATGTTTATTGCTCATGGCCAGAAGGTTCGGAAGCACTCCAGGTGGATCATGCTCGCGATTTTGATTGTGATCGTGCCCAGCTTTGTCGCGCTCTTTACCACGACCGGTTCACGGGACCCGCAACCGGGCGAGGTGCCGACGTTCCGTGGCAAGCCAATGAAGCCTGCGCAGTTCGAGGATGCCAAACGCGCTGTGCGCGACCAGTTCGTCCTCAGTTCCGGGCGGCGGGCCCCCAACACGCGCCAGTATGAAGACGCCATCGTGCGCGAGGCGACGATTCGGATTGTCCTGCTGCGCAAGGCGGAGGAACTTGGGGTGCGGGTCTCTGAGGAGGTCTTGCTCAACAACATCCGGCAACTGCCGGCATTCCAGAACCAGAACGGCCAGTTCGACATCAACCTATACCGGCAGTACATCATCTCGCTCAACAATCACGGCATCAGCGAGCAACGGTTCCAAGACTTGATGCGCGATCAGATGACCATCGGCCAGCTGCAAAACCTCATCAGCGATGCCGCCAAGGTAGCACCACAGGAAGTCGAACTGCATTACGGACCGCTCAATGAAAAACTCTGGATCGAACTCGTCCGCTTCGATGTCGCCGACGTGAAGGACAAACCCGCCGTCAGCGACGAAGATGCGTTGAAGTATTTCGAACCCAACAAGGAGAAGTTCGAGAAGGCGGCGCAGGTGAAGGTCCGGTATGCCCGGTTCGCTTTCGATGACATGCAGAAGAACATCCAAGTCAACGACACTGAGATTCAGGACTATTACACCCAGAACCTCTCGCGCTACCTCTCATGGGACACCAACATCAACGCGATTGTCACCAATTCTCTCGCGAACGCCCGGACCGAGATTCGCGCCGACCTGATCGCCATCGCCGCCCAGCGTCAGGCCGGTGAGATTGCCCAGCAATTGAGCATCAAGCTTGTGCCCGAGGCCAACGCGCCGCGCGCCGACTTCGCCAAACTGGCCGCCGAAGCTGGCGCGACCTTGGGCGAGACCGGTTACTTCGGCCAGGAGGAGACGCCCACGGGCGTCAAGGCCGGTCGCAGCTTCCGCCAGGCTGCCTTTGCGTTTACCTATCAACCCGATCCGCCCTTCAGTGATCCCGTCCTGGGCGAAGACGGTTACTATGTGCTCGAGTATCTGGACAGCAAACCGGCGCGGATTCCTGAGTTCGCCGAGGTCAAAGCCGAAGTAGTCGAGCAACTCCAGCGCGAGCGTGTGTACGAGGCGACAACCGCCGCCGCACGGGCGAGCCTGGACCAGGTCAACAAGCTTGTCGCCAGCGGCAAGGCCTTCGCCGACGCGGCGGTGGAGTTGAAGCTCAAAGTCCAGACAATCGGGCCGTTCACCATTGCCGGCACCGAACTCGAAATTGCCGGGGCCGCCCAGGTTCAACAGTCCGCGTTGGGAATGCGGACCAACACTGTCAGCCCGTTCATCCAGACCGCTGATGGTGGATTGTTCTTCCTGTTGAAAGACCGCCAGCCATTCGACCGCGAGGAGTTCGAGAAAGTCAAAGACCAGTTCGCCCGGCAACTCCTCACCCAGCAACGCCAGGCGTTGTTCGAGAGCTGGCTCGGGATGACGCTGCAACAGGAACAGGTCAGCCTCGGTCGTCAGCGCAGCCGCGCGCCGCAGACCGATGAGTCCGCACCCGTCGAGTCCGCCGAATAGTTATCCGGCCATGGACCTGCCTGTTGCCCAGTTGATTGTCCAGATGGTCAGTCCGGCAGTGATGATTTCGGCCTGCGGGCTGATGCTTCTCACCTTGGGCAACAAATACGCCCGTGTGGTGGACCGGATCCGCAACTTCGCCGCCGAAGCGCGTTTGCTGCACGACCGGGCCGAAAAATTGTCCCCTGCCGAAGCGGAGCGAATGCGCATGCTCGATGTGCAGATACCCGACTTGTTCCGACGCGGCAAACTGCTGCGCAATGCCGTCCTGTATTTCTACACCGCTGTTGGCTTGTTCGTGCTCTGTTCCTTCAGCATCGCCCTCGTGAATTTTGGCGTCTCGATTTGGGTGCCGATTCTGCTCTT
>JBFZFE010000271.1:0-5716 GCA_041306525.1 Verrucomicrobiota bacterium
AGGTGCCGGACCCGACCACCACGGCGCGGGCGGTGCCGATTTACGCGACGACCAGCTACGTGTTCCACGACACCGATCACGCGGCGAATCTTTTTGCGCTGAAGGAATTCGGCAACATCTATTCGCGCCTGATGAACCCGACCAACGATGTGCTCGAGAAACGTCTCGCGGCACTCGATGGCGGCGCGGCGGCGTTGGCGTTCGCCAGCGGTCAGGCGGCGATCACGGCGGCGATCCTCACCATCTGCCATGCGGGCCAGAACTTCGTCTCGGCCACCAGCCTGTACGGCGGCACGTGGACGTTGTTTTCGCAGACGTTTTCCAAGCTCGGCATCGAAGTGCGGTTCTTCGACCCGAACAAGCCCGAGTCGATCAGCGCGCTGGTGGACCAGAACACGCGCTGCGTTTATTTCGAGTCGCTCGGCAACCCGAAGAACGACGTCCCTGATTTCCAGAAGCTCACTACTATCGCCCACCAGCACGGCTTGCCGGTGATCTGCGACAACACCGTCATGACCCCCGCGCTGCTGCGTCCCATCGAGCAGGGCGTGGACATCGTCGTGTACTCGACGACCAAGTTTCTCGGTGGCCACGGCGTCCATGTCGGCGGCGCGATTGTGGATTCCGGTAAATTCCCGTGGGCGAAAGAGCCCGCGAAATGGCCCGAGTTCTGTGCGCCCGATGCCGCTTACCACGGGGTCGTGTTTGAGGAGGCGCTCCGACCGATGGGCAACATCGCCTTCATCATCCACGTCCGCACCCATTGGCTGCGCGACACGGGGGCCTGCATGAGTCCGTTTGCGGCGTTCCTGTTCCTGCTGGGAATCGAGACGTTGCACCTGCGAATGCCGCGGCATTGCGAGAATGCGCTGGCGGTGGCCCAGTTACTCGCCAAACACCCCGCCGTCGCGTGGGTCAACTATCCCGGTCTGCCGAGTCATCCCAGCCACGGCAACGCCCGGAAATACCTGCCGGCAGGCCACGGGGCGCTCATCGGGTTCGGCATCAAAGGCGGGGCGGCAGCCGGCATCAAGCTCATCAACAACGTCAAGCTGTTCAGTCACCTGGCGAACATCGGTGACGCGAAGTCGCTCATCATCCACCCGGCTTCGACCACGCACTCGCAGTTGACCGCCGAGGAACAGCAGCGCACCGGGGTCAATCCCGAGTACGTCCGCCTTTCGATTGGCTTGGAGGACATCAAAGACATCCTCGCCGATCTCGACCAGGCGTTGAAAGCCTCGCAAGCTTGAGACAACCGAGCAGGAAGTCAGCTTGCCGGCCAAGCTCAACTTCCTGCTCAGTTCTTAAATGTCTCAGCGCAACGGTACCGGGGTGGTTGAAGGACGATTCGTATCGATGCCCGTACCCGGCGTTAGCGTTCCCGTGCCCGGAGTCAGAGTGCCGGTTCCCGGAGTGAGCGTTCCTGTCCCGGGAGTTGGCGTGCCGGTTCCGCCAGTTCCTGGCGTCAGCGTGCCGGTGCCCGGAGTTAACGTTCCACTTCGCGGAGTGAGCGTTCCCGTTCCCGGAGTTAACGTCCCGGTTCCCGGAGTCAGCGTGCCGGCTCCCGGCGTGCCAACTCCTGAGCCCGTGCCGGGCGTGATCGGGCCGCTGGGCGAAAACGTGCCCACACCGGTGCCGGTGACTGTGCCCGTTCCCGAGACGGTGCCGGTATCGGCGCCCGGTTGGGTGCCAGGCGTGTTCGCTGGCCGGTTGCGGCTAAAGGCCCAAACGCTGGTGGAAGCCAACAGGAAGGATGTCACCGCCACGACGGTGGTGAATCTAGCGATTCCTTTCATTGTCCTTGCTCCTTTCGTTGGCACCAGCATCGTGGCAGCGAGGTCAACGGACCATCGAAAGCTTGCCGGTTTTGCCCTGCTCAAATCTGCCCGGCGGAGAATCGGCAAAACAGCGAGCCACCAACACCGCCATTGCATCCGTTGGGGGTGATGCTAGAAATAGCGCCATGCATCGCAGTGAATTCGACAGCGACAGCGGCCGCCATGCCCGGCCGTTGCGGTTTGCGCAGAGCTTCACCTTCGCGGGGCCGTTCCGCCTGGAGTTGGGCGGCCAGTTGCCAAGCGTGACGACGGCCTACGAGACGTTTGGGCAGCTCAATGCGGCGCGCGACAACGCGGTGTTGATTTGCCACGCCATCAGCGGCGATTCGCACGTTGCCCGGCACGATGAGTCCGACGATCCCGGCTGGTGGGACATCGCGGTCGGGCCCGGCAAGGTCATCGATACCGACAAATATTTCGTGATTTGCCCGAATCTTCTCGGCGGTTGCCGCGGTTCGACGGGCCCAGGCAGCATCAACCCCGCGACCGTCAAGCCTTACGGTCGTGATTTCCCGACCGTGACGGTGGGCGACATGGTCGCGGTGCAACTCCAGTTGCTCGCGCAACTGGGCATCGAGAAGCTGGTGGCGGTCATTGGCGGTTCGATGGGCGGTCACCAAGCGTTGACGTGGGCGACACGGTATCCCGAGCAAGTGCGCGGCGTCATCGCGCTGGCGACTTCGCCGCGGTTGACCAGCCAGGCGTTGGCCTTCGACGTGGTCGGACGCAACGCCATCATGCGCGACCCGCATTTCCATAACGGCCAGTACTATGATCAGCCCGACAAACCGGAAGTCGGCCTCGCTTTGGCCCGCATGATCGGCCATATCACGTATCTCTCGCGCGAAGCGATGAGCCAGAAGTTCGAAGCCGACCGGCTCCAGCCGCGCGACGTGGCCATCGAGTTCGAGAAAAAATTCTCGGTTGGCTCTTACCTCGGCTACCAAGGACAGAAGTTCGTCGAGCGCTTCGACCCGAACAGCTATGTCGCCCTCACGATGGCGATGGATCTGTTTGATCTGGGCGCCACGTCCGCTGAACTGGCGGCGACCTTGGCGAAATCGCAATCGCGCTGGCTCGTGGTGAGTTTCACGAGTGACTGGTTGTTCCCGCCGTTCCAGAGCCGCGACATTGTCGATGCGCTGATTGCCAACGACATCCCGGTCAGCTACTGCGATGTGGAGAGCAACTGCGGCCACGATGCGTTTCTCTTGCCGGATGATCTCGACCGCTATGGGGAGTTGATCCGCGCGTTCCTGGCCAACGTCACCGGCACCCCGGTGGAGACAGCCGGCACGCACAAGCCCGATGGCCTGGGGCACGCCCCGACCAGCATTTTCCACAAACGTCGCGTCGATTATGAACGCGTCGTCGAACTGATCCCGCCGGGCGCGAGCGTGCTCGACTTGGGTTGCGGCCGCGGCGGCTTGTTGGCGCGCGTCAAACAGAAAGACCACCACCGCACCGTCGGGATCGAACTCGACGAGCAAGCCGTCGTCGCCGCCGTGCAACGCGGGTTGGACGTGGTGCAGGCGGACCTGAACAAAGGGTTGCGCGCGTTTGCCGACAAACAGTTTGATTGCGTGCTGCTGTCGCAGACATTGCAGGCAGTGTTCGATGTGGAGGGCGTGATTGACGACATGTTGCGGGTCGGCAAGACCGGCATCGTCACGTTCCCGAACATGGCCTACGAACCGTTGCGGCGGATGTTGGCCGACGAAGGCAAGGCCCCCAAAAGTGGCGGGTTGCTGCGCTTCGAGTGGTACAACACCCCGAACATCCGGTTTCTCTCGATCGCTGATTTCGAGGAGTTTTGTCGCGCCAAAAACATCCGCATCCACCGCCAGATCGCCCTCAACACCGAGCGGGACGAGGAAGTGACCGCCGATCCCAACCGGCATGCTGATCTGGCGATTTTCATGCTCAGCCGAGACTAAAACACATGCGCCAACGCCGGCGGGCTCGCCGGAGATCGCCCCTCCACCTTGCGGCGCAAATTGGAGGGCGGAGCTCCCGCGACGCCGCCGTTGCCGGTGAACGCCTCATCCTCGCCCGTGCCGGTATCCATTCGCTCGGCCACGGTCTGCCGCATGAGTTCGAGGCCTGGGCCGACATCGCCAACCCGCGCGATGAGCTTTGCGGCGCGTTGGCCAACACCGCCGCCAACCCGGCAACTGAAATCGCCTCCCCAAGCCGGGAAGCTGCCACGGGCCTGTAAACTGGCACTTGCACCCACCGCGGGACTTTGCTAGTTTCCGCGCGCTTTTCTCGATGCGTCCGTAGCTCAATTGGCAGAGCAGCTGACTCTTAATCAGCGGGTTCTCGGTTCAAGTCCGAGCGGGCGCACCAATTTCCTTTAGGAAAATCGCATATTCTCACCTTGGCGAAGATCGTAAACCGCTAGAGGTAGCCAAAAAGGTAGCCAATGAACGAAGGAAGGGACCTTCGTCTCGCCACGGGATGCTCTGTCAAATCAGTTCGGGAACCTGGTGACGGAAGCGGATCCTTTGAGCTTGCCGAACCAGATGTTCAGAACGGACATCGCCATAGGTCGAGGCGATGAGCGCCGGGCCACTCTTGTCACCAATCAACATCGCAATTTCCGCATCGGTCAAGCCCGACTCACGAGCACTAGTCACGAAAAAACTGCGCAGGCCGTGCGGCGCGACATGACGGATTCCGATGGCATGGCACGCTGTCGACAACCGGGAACGGATCGCGGATTGGTCGCGTGGAATCGAGGGATCGAATGGAGATGGGAACAGGAGGTCGCTGTCGACTTCGCTGGTTTTGCGCCGTTCTCGCATTTGAACGAGCAGGCTCTTCAACTCCTCGGTGATAATTACCCACGGGAAGATCCCACGTTTGCTCCGCTTCGCGTCGACGATGCCTTCGGCCATGTTCACCTCGGACCAGCGCCGAACCAACGTCTCCCCGATCCGCAATCCGCTATAGGCCATGAACACGATGCAGTCAGCCAAATCGTCTTCGCCACGCCGACGAAAGTATTCCTCGAGCTTCTCCAAACTTTTCGGATCTGGCGCAACTTCGCGACAGTGGCGAACATCGGCCGCACTGACAAACTTGCCGCGCCCCATCAGTGGATGAATTTTGATCCGTTGTCGCCGGCGAGCCAAATGGAAGACGTTGCTCAACACATCGAGTTCCATATCGACGATTCGGTCACCCCCGCGAGTGGGTCGAGTCTTTTTATGCCCCCGCAGGTGATAGATGGAGACATACCCACCCGAATTTCGCCACTCCCGATAGGCATCGCAGTCGGCCAGCGTCACTGCATTCGGGTTCTTACTACCCCACCATTTCAGTACTGGCCGGAGTAAATTCCTTTCGCGCTCAACCGTGTTCGCTTCCTTGGTGCGCATTTTCTTTGTTGGAAATCCCGCACGTACATAGTCCTTGATCAGCGTATTGATTGTCAGAAAGCGATCTTGCACCTGCGGACCGGGAAGGATTGTTCCGTAACGCTTCGCCCACAGTTCGTCCTGAAGTCGCTTGCGAACCTTTTTCGCCTTCACTGGATCGTTCGTACGCGTGCTGCGAACCACGCGTTCGCCGTCGTGGTACATGCGGATGTAAATCGTGCCGCCTTCGCACTTGCGGTACAGGCACTCAGACACGTAGATCCACTTCATAGGTATCTTGGGCCTGCCAGTTTCCCGCTCCATGGCCAAGCCAATTCGGGCCGCCAATTCAGGTCCGTTTGGCAAGGTAGCGATCCAACTCATCGCTCCGAATCCTGAGAAGTCGTCCGCGTCGGCAGACCTTGAGTCCAGCGTTCGACCAGCGCCAAAGTGTCTGCCTAGAGACACCTGCACGAGCAGTCGCTTGTTCCAATGTCAGTAGCTCCCCGGGCA
>JBFZFE010000272.1:0-3589 GCA_041306525.1 Verrucomicrobiota bacterium
GAGAATGTGATCGAGCGTCGCGCGTTCCGAGTCGGCTTCCGCCGCGCACATGCGTTCGACGCACGCCTGCGCCGCTGCGGAGTCCACCTTCGGCTGCGTCAACGCCGTCGCCAGATCGGCCCGGGCACGGCAATGTTGCTCACATACTTTTCCCAGCACCGCCCGGAACTCCGTCTCCAACGCCCGCACCTGACCGGCTTGCGCCTCTGTCAGGCTCAGTTCGCGAGTCAACCAGCCGGCATCATGAACCGCGGGGCCCACCGGCGTGGCGCAAGCCCGGCAACGCAACCAGTACGCCACGCCGAAGGAAATGCTGGCCGTGACGAGCATCACGACCAAGAGAGCGGGAAGAACGCGTTTCATCGTGTTTCTCCCACCAGTTGCGCATAGGTGCCGGTCAAGGTGCCCGGCGACAGGAAATGCGTGGCTTGCGCCGGCGGCTCCACGACCGGTGTCGAGAAGACCCCGCCGAAAACGCCAATGGCAACGCCCAAGGCGGCGGCGGCGCCCAGCGACAGCGCCGGATGCCACAACTGACGACGCAACCAGCCGGCCAAGGGCGAAGTCGGAGCCGATTCGGCCAAACGGATGCGCCGCCAGACGTTGGCGTCGAAGTTACCGGGCGGCTCGGGCGCCCGCCATTGGCGAAGCAGGTGGCTTAATTGCGGGTCATTGTTCATCGTCACCCGTAGTACGTTTCCGCCGGGAAAATCCCGCGCAGAATGTTTGATCGACGGGAAACGACCACCGGTACGTCTGCCTATGACCCTTCAGTTCTGCTGCTGGTTTCCCTTTGTTCGGTCGGCAGAATTCTTCATCTGTTGCATCATCGGGCAGACCAAACCGTTGGTCCTGTCCGATTTGGTTGGCTTCATCAGGTTCTCCCTTTGTTGATGCGAAACATTGTTTACGCCGCCTGCCGGGTCGCGCCGGGCGCCGACATCTTCTCGCATTCGCGGGCGCAACGTTCGCAGGCATCGGCGCACTCCTGGCAATGATCCATGTCATGTTGCCGACACTCATCGCCGCAGGCCCGGCAGACATCGGCGCAAAGCCCGCACAGCTCACGAGCGTAGTCCGAGCCCAAGGCCATGAACTGGCTGGCCAGCCGGCAGATGGCGGCGCATTGTTGGTCCAGCGCGATGCACTGGGCCATTTTCCCGACGTCCTCCTCCTCCAGACAAGCGCTGGCGCAATGATCGCAAACCACAGCGCAATCGTTACAGGCGTCGATACAATCTTGATACTGTTGGTGCATGACGGTTCCTTTCGTTGACCACTCTCGATCCGCTTTGGTTTGCCGGTAACTCGCCAAAAACCCTGAACCGGTATCGGCATTTTCACATTGCTTCGAGCCCTCGATCAAAGGCGGACGCCGCGCAAGCGCAGGGCGTTGGCCACCACCGACACACTGCTGAAACTCATTGCCGCCGCGGCAATCATCGGGCTGAGCAGGATGCCGAAAACCGGATACAGCACGCCGGCCGCAATCGGGATTCCCAACGTGTTGTAGATGAAGGCGAAGAAAAGATTCTGACGGATGTTGCGCATCGTGGCGTGACTGAGGCGGCGCGCCTTGGCGATGCCGCGGAGGTCGCCCTTGACCAACGTGATCGCCGCGCTTTCCATCGCGACATCCGTGCCGGTGCCCATTGCGATGCCGACATCGGCTTGCGCCAGCGCAGGCGCGTCGTTGATGCCGTCGCCCGCCATTGCCACGCGACGGCCTTCTTGTTGCAGTTGACGGACGACCTCGATCTTGCGTTCGGGAAGCACACCGGCCTCGAAACGCGTGATGCCCAGTTCCTTCGCGACGGCTTCCGCCACGGAATGGTTGTCGCCGGTAAGCATGATGATTTCCACGCCCTCCCTCCGCAACAGGCGCACGGCTTCGGGAGTTGAATTCTTGATCGGGTCGGTGATGCCGAGCTTGCCGGCGGGTTTGCCGTCGATCTGGATGAAGATCGTGGTCTCGCCCTCGATGGGGGTGTCGCCTTCGTTGCTCAGGCTCACCTCGCGCCGGTCAACAGTTGCCATGACGCCGCGGCCGGTCTGACTCTGAAACGACACCGCCTCGGCCAGTTTCAACCCGCGCGCCTCGGCGGCGGCAATGATCGCGCCCGCCAACGGATGTTCGCTGCTCCGCTCGACGCTGGCGGCCAGCCGCAAGGTCTCGTTGTCGGCCTGAATCGTCACCACGCGCGGTTTGCCCTCGGTCAACGTGCCGGTTTTGTCCACGACCAATGTGTCCACCTTCTGCAACGCTTCGAGCGCCTCCGCATTCTTGATGAGCACACCGGCCGTCGCACCCTTGCCGGTCCCGACCATGATCGACATTGGCGTGGCCAACCCGAGAGCGCACGGACAGGCGATGATCAGCACCGCGACGGCATTGATCAGCGCCAGCCGCCAATCCCATTGCGACCAGACGACAAACGTCAGGATCGCCACGCCGATCACGACCGGCACAAACCACCCGGCAACCACATCGACCAGCCGTTGAATCGGCGCCCGGCTGCGTTGGGCTTCGCTGACCATCCGCACGATTTGCGCCAGCAACGTCTCGCTCCCCACCCGTTCCGCCCGCATGATGAAACTGCCGGTCTGGTTCACCGTCCCGCCGGTCACTTTGTCGCCGACTTGTTTTGCCACTGGCATCGGCTCGCCGGTCACCATGGATTCATCCACACTGCTGCCGCCTTCCAACACCGTGCCATCGACCGGCACCTTCTCGCCGGGACGCACCCGCAGGCAATCGCCTTTGTGAACATGGCTCAACGGCACATCTTCCTCGCCGCCGTGCCGCACCACGCGGGCGGTTTTCGGCGCCAACCCGAGCAGTTCCTTGATCGCGCTCGAAGTCCGGCTCCGCGCCCGCAGCTCCAACACCTGCCCGAGCAACACCAGCGTCACGATGACCGCCGCCGCTTCGAAATAGACGTAGCCGCCCGTGAACATCGCCACCACGCTGTAAACCCACGCCACGCCCGTACCGATGGCGATCAAGGTGAACATGTTCAGGCTGCGATGAACCAGCGAGAACCAACCGCGTTTGAAAAACGGCCAGCCACCCCACAACACCACCGGCGTCGCCAACGCGAACTGCAACCAATCCCAGCCGGTCACATGCAACATCGCCAACGCCGCCACCGGCACCGTCAGCACGACGCTGACCCAGAACCGCCGCTGCAGATCGCGAAGTTCCGTGTTGTCTTCTTCGCCGGTCGGCTCAGCCGGTTCGAGGTCCATCCCGCATTTGGGACAACTCCCCGGCCCGTCCTGCCGGATCTCGGGGTGCATCGGGCAGGTGTAAATACCAGCCGCCGCTTGAGCCGGCACCTCGCCCTCAAACTTCCGCAGGCAATGCTGGCTGCAGAAATAGAACGTCTGCCCGTCGCGCTCGACCTTCCTGGCAGCGTCCTCCGCCGTGACGTCCATCCCGCAAATCGGATCCCGGTGAGTTGTCGCCATGCGAAACCATACCACGGCAACAGCCCACCGCCAGTACGCGGCAAGCGTGGTTCGAGGGGCGCAAGAAGAGCGCGGCAGCGACTTGGAGTGCTGTCGTGCTCGACAGCTGTAGTTTACC
>JBFZFE010000273.1:0-2771 GCA_041306525.1 Verrucomicrobiota bacterium
GGCAACTCCCGCCCGGCAAGTACGTGTTCGAGAAAGTCTGCGCGCTCAATGGCGATCCCGGTGACCTCACGTTCAACGAAGCATTGCGCGCGCATCTCGCCGCCATTCACGCGTTCTGGGCCGTGGCCGATGTCGAGATCGACGGCGATGAGTTCGCGCAGAAAGCCGTTCGCTATGCCATCTGGAGCACGCGCATCGCGGCTGCCGACGACAACGGCGCGTCCTCCCTCGGCGCGAAAAACCTGACGGGCGATTGGTATCGCGGCGCGGTGTTCTGGGACATGGAAATGTACCAGTTGCCGCTGCTGGCCGCCGTCGCGCCGAAGTTGGCGCGCAACCACCTCCTCTACCGAGCCAACCGCCTCGCTGCCGCCAAGACCCTGGCCGGTCAGGACGGTTACGACGGTGCCCGGTATCCGTGGCAGTCGTACCAGACCGGTCTGGAAGAACCGCCGATGATCGGCGGCTTCCTCTACCTGCAACAACACGTCAATCTCGCTGTCGCGTGGGGCATCCTGCATTACCGGCAACTCACTGGCGACCCGACCGGCACGGAAGTGCTTGTTGAGTTGGCGCGTTTCTGGGCGTCACGCGTGCGCGATGGCCGCATTCACGGCGTGTGCGGTCCCGACGAAATCCACGCCAACGTGACGGACAACGCCTACACCAACCGGCTCGCGATCTGGCTTTGGCAGCAACTCGCCGAGGAACCGAGCGTGCCGGCTACCGAACGGCGGCGCTGGCAGGAATTGGCGGCGACCTTGGTTGTTCCGCGCAACGCCACCGGCAAGCTGATGATCCCATATGCGGGTTGGGAAGCTTTGCCGGAGCCGAACGATCTGCTGACTTCGACCAATCCCGCCGCCGACAAACGCTGCAAACAGGCCGACCTGCTCATGCTGTTTCAGGCGTTGCCACTGGAGTTCGACGACGAGACTGTCGCGGCCCACTGGCGCGAGTACGCGCCCCTGTGCGACCAGACCTCGTCGTTGTCGCTTTCGACCCACGCGCTCATCGCCGCGCGGCTCGGGCTGGGACGCGATGCCGAACGTTTCATGCGCATCAGCAACGGCGTTGATCTCCAAGACCTGATGGGCAACACCTGCGACGGCATCCACGGCGCCGGTCAGGGCGGCATCTGGTTGGCAGTCGTCCACGGCTGCGGCGGATTGCGCGTCGGCACGAATCGCGTCGTCATCGCCCCGAAACTGCCGCCCGCGTGGAAATCGCTGCGTTACCGGTTCCACTACCGCGGCCAGCCGGTAAGGGTGCAGGTCAACGCCAATGCGTTCACGGTGGAAAATGAGGGGACGCAGCCGGTCAGTCTGGATTTGGCCGGTAAGCAGCAGCTCGTCGCGCCCCGGCAAGTTGTGAACATGCCGCTGGCGGAACGCTGGCGCGAGCAGGAGTTGCAGGGCGTGGTGTTTGATCTCGATGGCGTGCTGGTCACGACTGACCGGTATCACTATCAGGCTTGGAAGGAACTGGCCGACGAACTTGGGATTCCATTCGACGAGGAACGCAACCATGCGCTCCGCGGTGTCTCGCGAGAGGAAAGTTTGCGGCGCATCTACGGCAACCGTCCGTTGCCGTCACCCGACGTGTTCGCGGCGCAATGCGACAAGAAGAACAAACGTTACCGGGAACTGATCAGCCAGATGACGCCTGCCGATGTGTTGCCGGGCGCGCTGGAATTGCTGAAGGCGTTGCGCGCGGCCGGTATCAAGACCGCCATTGCGTCGGCAAGCAAGAATGCGGCAACGGTGTTGGAGCGAACCGGGTTGGCGCCGTATCTGGACGCAATTTCCGACGGCACCAACATCAGCGCGAACAAGCCCGACCCGCAGGTCTTCTACATCGCCGCGGCGCGGCTGCGTTGTCTGCCGTGGAACTGCATCGGCGTCGAGGACGCCGAAAGCGGCATCGAGTCGGTGCGCCGCGCCGGCATGGCCGCGCTTGGTATTGGCAGCGCCGCCAAGGGTGCCGATCTGACGGTCGCCAGTACCGCGGAGGTCACCGTTGAACTGTTGCGCAAGATGTTTCGCGAACACAACAGTCCGTTGGACCCGTACCTTGAGCGTCACCTCGCCAAAGTGCAGGCCGAACGCGCGGCCACCTATACCCAGGAGAAGAAGTCATGAAGCGCTTGATTCCATTGTTGTTGCTGACGTTTGCCGGCTGTGTTGAAACCAAGGACGAGTTCGTCCTCAACCCAGACGGAACCGGCAAGGTGAAACACCAAGCCGTGTTCGCACCGGTGAACCTCAACTTGAATGAAGCGGCGGAGAAACCGTCGCCCGAAGAGGAGATGAAGAAAGCGGTCCGCGACGAGTTGGAGAAAGCCGAAGGCGTCGAGGCGTGGAGCGGGGTGACATACGTTCGTGATGCAGCCGGCAAGATCAACTTTACCGGCACGGCCTACTTCCGTGACATCAGCAAGCTGAAGTTCCACAACAACGGATTCAAGGCGGCAATGTTCAAGCCGAAGTGGGCGAACGGGACGTTGGAGCTGGCGTCGGAACGCAAAGAGGGCGGCGCGAAGAAGCCGGTGCCGACCGCCGAGGCGGAGATCGAGAAGGCGATTGCCGATGCGCGCGCGCAGTTCCAACAGATGAAGCCGATGATGGTGGGGGTGCTTGGGGCGATGAAGACCGACATGAGTTTCCGTTTGCCCGGCGCGGTGACCGAAAGCAGCAACCTGAAGCGCGAGGCTGACGGCACATTGCGGATCATGTTCACGGGCGAGCAGATGATCGAGCTCATGAACAAGG
>JBFZFE010000274.1:0-2599 GCA_041306525.1 Verrucomicrobiota bacterium
ACTTGCAGGCCTTGGCGACGATCTTTTCGACCTTGGCTTTCGGGTCGGCCTTGATGGCGGCGGCCAGTTCCTTGCCGAGCGAGGCAATCTCCGAAGGGGACAGGAACATGAGGGTCTTGACCTTGAGTTCGCCCTTCTTCTCGGCGGCCGCGTCGGCAGTGGCGAGGTAGTCACCAACTTGCTTGGCGACCTCGGTGGCCTGCGTCTCGGAAAGCCCATTCTGCTGCAGGGCATCGGCGATGGGCGTGATGATGAGCCGGCTCCGGTTACCGGCGAACAAGGCCGGGGATTCTTCCTGTGCCAGTTCGCGGATGGCGCGTTTGAGGCACTGGCTGGAGAGGCGGGCGCGGTTGGCGCCGCCGAACACGGCGGACTTGGGCGCGCCGACGTCGTCGCGGTTGAGGCACGAGACGGGGAACGACTGGAGGATATGCAGTTCGATCAGTTTCATGGTGTTGGTCCTTTCGGTTGGGTTTGGGTTGTCACGGCGGTCAGTCGGCACTTGATGCCGGGTCTGGCAGGCGGGCATGGCGGCGCAGTTTCTCGCGCAGTTTCTCCCGCAGATTTGGTTTGTCGCTGAGATGCAGCGAGATCAGTTTCTTGCCGGCTTGTTGATAGAGCTTTTTCTTCTCCAACATGCCGACTTGGTAATCGAGGTTGTCTTCCATGCCCCAGTATTCGACGTACAGATCGAACTCGGGCAGGTAAAAGTCGGGGCGGATCGCGTAGCCTTTGAGGATGCGAAAGCGGTTGTCGTAGCGAAAGACAATCCCCAGGGCAGCGAGTTCTTCCGCGATGATGCGTTCCCCCTCGGATTGCACCACCGTGCCGGTGGCGGCTTGGATGTTCTTTTTCAGCTCGACTTGGGTGTCCCAGTTGCGGCGTTTCAGAAAGACCTGGTCGAAGCAGATGTCGCAATAGGTGCGTTGAAAAGCCTGCTGCGAACGGGCGAATTCATCCGCAGCGACGATCCGTCCGCACCGGGAGCAGTGATGCTCGGCTTGTTGGGCGGCGATGCGGAGGGCTTCGCGAATGGCTCGACCCGACCTGAGGACGGTACGTTTGACGTAGTCGTTCTCCGCGGGGTTTTGGTAGAGGTCGCGGAGGTCTGGCAGCGCGGTTTCGGCCGCCGCCCCGAATGCTCCCAGGGCTTTGGCGGCATATTGTCGCACCTGCGGGTGTGGATCCGCCAGCAGTGGGCGCAGCAAGTCAACGGACGCTGCGGAGTCCACGATGCCCGCCAGTTTTCCCAGCGATGAGGCAGCGAGACGGCGGACAAGCGGCGACTCCGAGCGGGTCAGTTCGGTCAACTCCGGTAGCGCCTTGGCGGAGGCGCTTTCGCCCAGCGCCTTGGTGTGTGCGGCAAGGCGTCTTTCATTGGCCACATTCATGGGGAGATTCCGAAACTTGTTTCGCATCTTAAGAGACAATGCTTCACGGCGTTTCTCCCGACGCTACCCGATGGGCGCGATCACCAGCAGGCCGAAGCCAAAGGCTTTGGCGCTGCCGACGCCGCGCGTGAACGCCTGGTGAAACGTTTCTGGTTCGGTGACGGTGAGCACGCCCTGGAACTCGACGGCGGTGTGGGTGCCGTGGGCGCCCTTTTTCTCGAACGACTCCCGGCCCTGCTGAATCGTGCGGAGCGTGTCGGGATCGACAACGAACCCGCCGTCGCGGGCTTTGCGCTCGATCCACGCCGCGTATTCCTCGCGGGTGCGGAGCGGCACGCGCTTGCCGTTCTTGGTCGGTTTACCGTCTTGGCCGAGTTTGGTGACCTTCTTGGTTGGGTTGGCCAGCAATTGAAAGGCGTACCGGCGTTTCCCGAAGTATTGCTCAGGGATCGGCTTGGTCTGCCACGACTCGGTCGGACACCAATCCGGCCGATTGGGAATCTCTGGTGAGACAATCAACAGGCGGAATCCGTCGCCGCGTTCATCCAGGCGGGTGAGGAAATCGCGCTGCTGGCCGTCGCGGTTGGGGAAGGCTTTCCAGACGGCCTGATGCCAGTCGTAGAGATCGCGGAAACCGCGTTTGGCGGCGGTTTCATGGCTGATGATGGCTTGGGTCAGATAGGTCATGCCAAGGTCTCCTGTTCGGTAGCGACCGGCTCCGCATCGCCCCAGAACTCGCGCGCCCATTCCTCCCGGGTCCGGTCGGTCCAATAGCAGAGATCGACGAACAACTGTTCGTAATTGACGCGCACGCCTTTGGCTTTGGCGGCGAAGATGACCGGCGCGATCCGCTCGCAGACTTCGTCGCGACTGCACGTCAGCAAACGACGAAACCGGCCATCGAAGGTGTTGTTTTCGCGCGCCAAGCGACGGCAGGTGGCGCCGAGGTTGCCGGCGTTGGCATCATCGCCGTCGGGGTGATGGGCAAACAAGCCGGCCACGATTTCATACCGGGGATTGCCAATGCCGCCGACGCGTCCCAAGAAGGGCCAGGCGCGATGGCGTTGGTTTTCTTTGAGCGCGCCGCGCAGGTTGGCGAGCGCGCCCCGGTCTTGCCGGTATTGGCGGAGGTGCGCCAGCAGTTGCCTGCCGGCTTCGTGCGGGTTGAGTGAGTTCTCTTTCATGCGGTGGTCTCCTCTGGTTGGTCA
>JBFZFE010000275.1:0-3663 GCA_041306525.1 Verrucomicrobiota bacterium
GGTTTTGTGCAGAACGACATCACCCTCGTGCCGGAGAGATGGCACCTCAGCCTGGGCACCAAGATCGAGCACAACGACTATACCGGCTGGGAGTTCCAGCCGGGAGGACGCTTGGCTTGGACCCCGAACCAGCGTCACACGGTGTGGGGTGCAATCGCGCGGGCCGTGCGCACGCCGTCGCGGGCCGACACGGATCTGCGGTTTGCCCAGGAACCGGTCATGCCGGGCGTGGTGCCGGTCATCTACGGCAACCGGCAGTTTCAGTCCGAGAACCTGCTGGCCTTCGAGGTGGGACATCGCTGGCAGTTGACGCCGCAACTGACCACCGACCTGGCGTTGTTCTACAACATCTACGACGATGTCCGCAGCGCCGAGGTCAAGGGCTACTCCTTCCCGGAGTTGCGCGTGGTGGAGGAGAACCGTCTGCACGGGGAGACATATGGCGGCGAGTTGGTCGTGCGCTGGCAGCCGGTAACGTGGTGCCGGCTCGAAGCGCAGTACAGCTTGTTGCAGGTGGATTTCAAGGTGGACGCCATCAGCAATGATTCCAACCGCGAGGAGAACGCCCCGCACCACCAGGGCAGCGTCCGGGTGGCGCTGGATCTGCCGCGCGGGTGGGAATTCAACAGCGGCCTGCGCGTGGTGGAACGTTTGGCCAAGCAGGAAACGCCCGCCTACGTCGCGCTCGATGCGCGTCTGGCTTGGCGGCCCAGCGAACGCTTCGAGGTCGCGCTGGTCGGCCAAAATCTGCTGGATGGAGAGCACCCGGAGTTCTCGTCCCTCTTCACCATGCAACGAACCCAGGTGGAACGGAGCTTTTACGGGAAGGTGACTTGGCGCTACTGAGCCCAACGTGCACCGTGCCGCCGCGCCGCCGCCCCCAAGCGTCGGCGACGGTGGCGTGTGGTCTGGCTCTGCTGGGCCTGCTGCTGTTGCCGGCCCGCAGCGTCGAACCGCCGTTACCGGAGTATCAAGTCAAGGCAGCGTTCCTGTACAACTTTGCGGTGTTGACGGAGTGGCCCGCGGGCACCTTTGTCCGCGACGATACGCCGGTGGTGATCGGCGTCCTCGGCGCTGATCCGTTTGGCGGGTTGCTGGAGAAGACGCTGGCCGGCAAACGGCTGGGGGAACGTCCCCTGCGCGTGGCCCGGTATGCCAAGGTGGCGGAGATTGATCACTGCCATATCCTCTTCATCGGCGCCGAGGAAGCGGCCAAGCTGCCGCAAATCCTCAAGGAACTGGCGCGCCGCAGCATTCTGACGGTCGGCGAGACCGATAACTTTGCCCGCAGTGGCGGGATGCTGCAGATGTCCCAGCGCGCAGACAGCACCATCGGCTTGCGGGTCAACTTGGCAGCGGTGGCCAACGCACAGTTGAAACTGAGTTCCAAGCTGTTGCGGTTGGCCGCCATCGTCCGCGACGTGCCCAACCAGAAGGAGGGAAAATGAAACTGCGCGGCTTCCGCGATCTTTCCTTCCGCCACAAGCTCATCTTGATGATGATGTCGGTCGGCAGCGCTGCCGTGATGATTGTCACGCTGGCGCTGGTGGGTTTCGAATGGATGCAATTCCGCAGCTCGATGGTGCGCGAGTTGACCACCGAAGCAGCGATGATCGGCGCCAACAGCGCGGCGGCGCTGGCCTTCGATGATGCGACAACCGGCAATGAAGTCCTGGGTGTCCTGCGGGTTCGTCCCGAGATTGTGCAGGCGTGGCTGCTGCGAAGCGGGGACCAGGTCTTTGCCCAGTACGCCCGCAGTCCGGGCCTGCCGGTGCCGTTGGCATGGCCTGAGGGCCATCACTTTGTCGAAGGCCATTTGGTGTTGTGCCAGCCGGTGAAGTTCGGGCAGGAGACAGTCGGGCGGATCTGTTTGCGGGCCGACATGCGGGAACAGCGGTGGCGGCTGTGGGGCCATGCCGGGATCGCGCTGGTCATGATGGCAGTGGCGTTGCTGATCGCGTACTGGGTGGCGGTTCGTTTGCAGCGCGTGCTCTCGGAGCCGTTGGTGGCCTTGACCCGCGCGGTGGGCGATGTCAGCAAATTCAAAGACTACGGTCTGCGGGTGACCAAGCAGGGCGATGATGAGATCGGGGTGTTGATCGACGGTTTCAACCGCATGTTGGTGGAGATCCAGAAGCGCGATGAGGAAATCGGCAACCGGGAAGAGCGGTTCCGCCAGTTGACCGAGACCATCCAGGAGGTCTTCTGGTTGCAGGACGAGACAGAGGACAGAATGCTTTACGTCAGCCCGGCGTATGAGCGCATCTGGGGACAACGCGTCGAGGAACTGTATCTCAGGCCATCGGCGTGGTTGGATGCGATTCACCCGGACGACCGGGGCCGGGTCCGGCAAGCGATGAAGCGTCAACACCGCGAAGGGGAATACAACGAGGAATATCGAGTGGTGCGGCCCGACGGCGCCGTGCGCTGGGTTCATGACCGTTCCTTCCCCGTTCGCGACGCCGACGGCAACGTCCATCGCATCGCGGGTATCGCCGAGGATGTTACCGAGCGAAAAAGGTTGGAGCGCGAGATTCTTGAAATCAGCGAGCGCGAACAGCGGCGCATCGGCCAGGACATTCACGACGGCTTGTGCCAGCAATTGGTCGGCATCGGGTTCGTCGCCAAGTTGCTGGAGAACAAACTGGGGCAGGCGGGTTCCCCGCATCTGGCGGAAATCCGCGAGATCGGCGCCTTGCTCCAACAGGCCGTAATCCAGGCGCGCAACCTGTCCCATGGACTTTCACCCGTGCGCCTGGACAAAGATGGCTTGGAACTGGCGCTTCATGGGCTGGCCGGCAACATCGTGAGCCTGTTCAGCATCAACTGCGAGTTCGACTGTCCCTTCCCGGTGCGCCTCGCCGACAACACCGCGGCAACGCATCTTTACCGGATCGCCCAAGAGGCGGTGAACAACGCCATCAAACATGGTCAACCCGGCAAGATCACCATTTCTCTCGCCCAAACGGGCGCCACGCTCACCCTCAGCGTCACCGATGATGGCAAAGGAATGGCAGCGACATCCAACCAGGCCAAGGGGATTGGCTTACACGTGATGCGTTCACGGGCCCGCATGATTGGGGGCAACTTGGATATCCGTGGCCGGAAACAAGGGCAGGGCACCGTCTTGACCTGCACCTGTCCAATCAAGGAATAGCACCCGGCCGTCTGCGACCGCTACGTTGGATTCGCCACAAACGGGCCGCCCCGGCACTGCTTCAGGTAATTCAGCGCGTGGACCTGGCCGGTCATCTCCAGATCACCCCTGTACACCGGGTCGTGCCAGCCCTCGATATCAATGCTCCCTTTGTAGCCGTGCTGACGCAGGATGCTGCTGATGTCGGTCCAGTTGGAATCACCGAAACCAGGCGTGCGATGCCAAACCCATTGTTTGCCGCCGCGCAACCCGGTGGTCTTGAGTTCCGCCCAGTCGATGGTGGCATCTTTGCCGTGAAGATGGAACACCTTGGGAGCCCACTTGCGCAACTGGGGCAGGGGATCGATCAAGCTGACCATCTGATGACAGGGCTCCCACTCCAGGCCAAGATTTTCCGCCGGGACTTCGTTAAAAATCATCTCCCAAGCCGTCGGCGCATGGGCGATGTTCCAGTCACCGCGCCGCCAGTCCCCGCCCATGTCGCAGTTCTCAAACGCAATGCGCAA
>JBFZFE010000276.1:0-13681 GCA_041306525.1 Verrucomicrobiota bacterium
GCCTCCGCCGCAGTCTCCTCCGGCGCCCGCTCCACCGCCGCCAGAACACGCTCCCAGGACCCCCCGCGGCGTGGCGGGCGCGAACTGTTGGTCGGATGCGGCGGCAACCCGCCCGCAGGCTGCCCGCGGGTCCGACAGCATCAGCGACAGAGTGGGCAACGCCGCCTCCGGCGCCCGTCTCCTGCCAGTGCCATCCTCCATCGCAGTTCGAATCCGGCGCAGGTCTGAACGCTAATCACGGTTCCAGTGGCACCAAAAACAAATTCCCCCGCAGGAAAAAACGTGGTAAAAAGACTTGCAGGATCTGCCGCTCTTTAGAAGCATCCCCCTCCCGGCCCGCCGCGAGGGGCGCATCCACGTCAAATGGGTTGTCGCGACCGGAAGTGTCCTGTTTCGAAGAGCCGCGAGGGCCGTCATCACCCCCTTCCGATCTCGGCGCCAATGTGGATGAAGCGTTTCGTGATCGTCCAAGGTTCCAAGACGCGATTGCCGTGATCGACGCGACCCGCGATGCACGCCGTATCTCCCCGTCACCCGGGGTTACCCGCAATAATGCCCGATGCTAGAAGATTTGCTTTAGCTAGTAAGGGTATTTATATCGCGGTCCATGCCACGTTGTGATGTCACAACCTCATTGCAAAAAAGAGGCTATCATGAAAAAACTTACTATGGCTACCGGTATTTGGTTAGGCCTTTTATTATCTTCGAACACCGCTCTGGCGGATGGTCCATTCCTTCTGACCGTGACGTCACTT
Organism: Verrucomicrobiota bacterium; assembly: GCA_041306525.1. Classification (GTDB taxonomy): domain Bacteria; phylum Verrucomicrobiota; class Verrucomicrobiia; order Palsa-1439; family Palsa-1439; genus JBFZFE01. The sequence continues at coordinate 756 of JBFZFE010000276.1, forward strand.
CAGTCGGGTTATACCAGCATCCCATCTGGAGCGACCACCGTATGGGGCGACAACGGCCATACGGTAAGCATCGGCAAAGATCAAACAAGCTGCTTCCGCTTTGAAGGTCTGTCTGTGCCGAAAGACGCTTACATCGAGCGCGCCGACATCCGAGTTACCTGTAAGAACTGCAGCAGTTCTGCTCTGCGCTTGAGTGTTTGTGGCGAGTACACCCAGCCGTCTTCGGATTTAACAGGGGCCAACTTTAACTTAAGCGATAGGGTACCGACAAGAAACTGTAGCCAACCGATCGCCGGACGGGTCAGTAATAGCCCCTACGACTTAACCTCCGCGCTGCAGGAAATTGTCGATAACGAGCATTGGGTAAGCGGTAATAATCCCGTGATCTGTTTTCTCGACCGGGGCAGCACAGCCAAGAGCAATGTTCTCTCCGCCGCCACGTTGACAGTGAGCTATTCTTCATCGGGAGGAGGCGGCGGACCTGATCCGCTTGATTGTGTCTTCTACACCAATAACGACGAATTTCCCTATCTGAACCTTAAAGATGCCGACAGCGACGGGTATTGCGATTTACCCATCGGTAATAGCAATTTTTTTGGCACCCTTGTCTTGGACAGGCCAGTTGAAGTACTGGGGTCAGAGGCAACGGGGGGGAACGGTCTCGCGATTGCAGGCTACCAGATTCGTCTCGTGGCGCCGGGGAATGTTATTTCTGACCTCCAGTCAAGAACGGTCAGCACGCTAGGACCAGGGCTAAAGGATGGTGTTTTACTGGAGTTGAAAGCACAGAATAACATTACCTTGCTTGGCGCGCTGATCTCGAATCTTGGTGCAACTGTGGCTGGCGCTGGTGATCTTAATTTTATCACTGACACCTGGGGCGGCAATATATTGGTGGATGCAACGACGATTTACGCCGAAGACATCAAAGTTGAATCGCGGGGCAGCCTTGAGATTAAGGGTCAGTCGGAGATTGGTACTTACGGGAATGTCAGGCTAGCAGCCAGTGAAAAAACAGGAACTCACAACCTTACTCTTGCTGGAACCACTGTAATCTTCACCATGGATAAAGGTAAGGTCTCGTTTGAAAACCAATCGTTGGGGAAAGTGGTACTTCGGGATCAGGTGGTCATTTCAACCGAAATAATCGATTTCTGCAAGGTCAGGGAATTAGAAATCGGACCGGACGTGCAGCTCAATGCCGATAGCGTGCTCATGCCACTTGATTCCGCTTGTGGTTTGTGATTAGCGAGCACAGGGCCGATACTTTGCCTCCCGCCGTATCCCGGCGGGAGACCGAAGCCCCAAGCCAGGGATCCTCATATAGCGGGCGTGGGTAAGACGTGGCCTCGGTCGTCGCAAACCAAAGAGCGAGTGACTGTAAGGATGAGCATACCTTGGGTGTGTAACTGGTAGGTCACGAGTCGCAAGGTGAGTGATGAACGCGTTAGATTTCAGCCAACAGGCTCGCCGTCGCGGGCAGGCGGGTACTGATGATTGGCGTAACTTCACAGGCAATTGCCGTTCTCCCCTCTGTAGGGGAGGTGATGGCAGGCCCGGAGGCCGACCGCTAATTTCACAGGGTCATGATCGCCGACGATGACCTCATCTGTGCCAAGACCAACGGTGGTCTCAGGGGAAGTTCCAAGAGGCTCGCCTGACTTTAAAACTACCGGTCGTCGCTGATATCCCCTCTACTTCCACCCGTCGCGATAACCGCCTTTTAGGTGATCCACAACGCCCATGACAGAGGCGAGATTGAGAAACAGAAAGCCCGTCGGTATGGATAACAGCGGATGTTTCCAAGACGGGTACAGCAGCCCCAAGATGCCCAGCCCGTAGAAGGTGAGCTGACCGATTAGGGTCAGGCGGTACATTGGGTCCGTCAAACCGGCGTTCGCGAGCAGCATAATGAACAGGAACAGCGGGGCAGCGACTCGCAGATACTTGTGCGAGATCAACTGCCACCATAGCCGGTTGCGCCATGGAAGCAGCCAGGCCGGATAACGCAGGAACATTTGGAAGTTGCCGGCCAGCGTGCGGCGTTTGCGGCGTGATTCCCGGTCCGATTTAATGGGCTCCGGATCGATCGCAACGGCCTCCATATCATACAATACACGATACCCTTGCAGAGCGGCCTGCATCGGAATAACAACATCATCAAGTATCGTGTCGTCCGGAATTGGCCTGAAAAGCGCGCTGCGTAAGGCGTAGATAGCGCCCGTACAACCAATGCAAGAATCCCAGCGCGACTCGTCACGACGCAGCTCACGCTCAAGGCGCCAGTACAGCCCCACACTCTCGCCCACGCGACAGTCGGTTCGCGCGAGATCAAGCGCCCCACTGACTGCTCCGACCGTAGGATCGCAAAGTCGCGTTACAAGACGATTGACGGCATCGGGAGCAAAGGACTGTCTGGCGTCGGTAAAAACAACGAACTTGGACTCTACATCTGTCATTGCATGGTTTAGGCAGGCTGCTTTACCCCGCTTACGGCTGTTCCGGATGACGCGGACGCGCCCATTGCCCTTAGCATTAATGGCGGCAACCGTGCCGTCGGTAGAAGCATCATCGACGACAATGATCGAAAGCTTCCTAGGGTCATATTCAAGGGCCAGCAAATTGTCGATTCGCGCGCTTATGCTGGCTTGTTCATTATAAGCAGCCAGTACGATCGTTAACGGCGGCCAGTCTGGCGGAGGTAGCGCCTCATGAGGTCGAACCACCCACGCCAACAGCCGCATGATAAGTTGGTAGCCCATAAAGGTGTAAGTCAAGATCAAAAAGCTGATCCAGAATGCGACTTCGAGCGATGCTTGCACTCTCCTCCCCCTTATTCGATTTATGCCCCGGACTTGACCCCATAGACTCGGATCGGTCAGGGAGCGACCCCATCGTTAGATCTCGAGCCCACAGCAATAAAATTTCCATCAGCTCGCGGGGCTTGAATCTGACTGACTCAGGGCCGTGGCTGCCTTGCATCCTAACCTTGCAACCGATCAGGGCCTGGAGGAAGAATGCAACGGATTATAAAAGCTCTCCGGGAAAACGCCTATCCTGGGAACCCGATCGACCAGCACTCGCATCTGTCCGCGAAACGTCGCTTCGCCGAAAGAACGCCTATAGTAGCAGCGGTTAGCCTGGTGTTCGAAATCCAAAGCTGCGGACTTCGGATCGCGTTCCGACCGAAAGTTTTCGCCCAATCGCCAGGCATGGAGTAGCGCCAATGGGTGCTGGCGAAGCCTTCAGACCTGACGCGCATCCATATTAGTAGTATGTTTTATATTATTTCATCTTATATGTCAAATAATTAGATAATTTGACCAGCTTAGCTCGTTGGTGTATTCGATCAGCGAAGATTCTTCAGTGAAGTGGCAACGCGGGCCAAGGTAGGCTAAAATACCATGAAGGCTCGTCGTAAGATGCAGTTGTGGTCTGTGGTCTCGAGTGGACTGGCCTACAAGGATTGGACCGCCTTCCAGGTCGACCGCAGTCGCCCGAGACATCTGGGCAGGCCCGGCCTGGATGAGTTTTGGTTTACACCCAACCTTGCTTGGAGATGCGTCAATTACTCCCCTCTACTGGCGCGAGGGAAGTTTGTAGTCCATCGGCCCCTGGAGGACCAATACACATGGTCAACAAACCTCGCTTGCAGTTCGCCATTCTAGTCTTTTTTTTCCTAATAGTCGCTCCGGCCCTATCTGACATTGCCTACTGGACGTTCGACAGCGCCACCCCAGAAATAATAGTGGATGAAAGCGGCAACGCCAATCATGGCGAACTAGTCGGCAACCCACTTTTCGTCGATGGTTTTATCGGTTCCGGGCTTCAGCTTGATGGCCGCACTCAGTACATGACGGTAAGCGCCAGCATCACCCTGGACGGCTTGGACGAGTTTTCCTACTCTTCCTGGGTTTTCCCCGACGATCGCGGCCTTCAGTATATTCTATCTAAAGACGGGCGGAATTTGTCTCTCGCACTTAGTGGGACGGATCTGTACCTAAAGGGTTGTATCAAAACCAACCGCCTGGTCTGCAGCAGGTCCTTCAACGGATCCATTGGGCGTGCGAAGTGGCAGTTCATTGCAATGACTTATGACGGCAGGGGTGATCGGAAAGTTCGCTTGTATATCGACGGCGTCGAAGTTGATTACCACACGCAAGGGGCCGCTCTCCAGAATCACGCCATTGATTCCGATCCCACTACCCCGCTTGCCATCGGCGCGATGGCGAATGGTGGGTCCTCACCCTTTGGCGGTCGCCTCGACGAAGCCCGCGTTTTTGATATCGCGCTTGATGCCAGCGAGATCCTAGCGCTTTACGATCATGACCGGCATTTGGGCGGAAGCGATACGTCCGCTCCCAGCGTGGAAATTTTAGAACCCGCGCAGGACAGCTTCCAAACCATGCTGCCGTCAATCGACATCTCAGGTACCGCCGCCGACGATACCGGAGTCATCGATGTCACCTGGCTCAGCGATCGGGGTCCGGCCGGTGCCGCGAGCGGTACTGGGTCCTGGGTAGCTGCCGCCATTCCCTTAATGTCAGGTCTAAACCGCCTCACCGTAACCGCGCTTGACGCGGCAGGAAATACTGGGGTCGCGACCCTCGGCGTCCTGTACTCCGCGGAGGCGGAATCCGAGTTTCAGGGTTATGGGGCCAGCACAACCGGAGGCGCGGGATTCCCCGTCTACGTAGCGGCGAGTGCGGGGGAATTCTCCTCCCACCTCCAGCATGTTAGCGGCAAAGGGGGTGGTGCCACGATAAGGCTATCCGGAAGCTGGACCTACCCCTCTGACGTAAAGCTTATAGATCTATCCCACGTAACACTGGACGGAAGGGGATCCACTGTCACGTTGGCCAACAGCAGTGTGATCGTCAAGTGCTCCGAGAATATTGTGGTCCAGGGACTTCGCATTCGAAACGACCAAACGGGAGACGACGCCATTCAAGTTAATTCCTCCAGTCGCGTAGTCATTGATCATAATTCTGTTTCCGGGTCCGGTGATGGTAACATCGATGTTACCGGATGGTCCTGCGGGGCTAGTCGCGATATCACAGTGTCGTGGAACTTTTTTGCAGACACATGGAAGCAGGGCCTGGTGAAGTATGGGGATACTAGCCGTGTCAGCTTCCACCACAACCTATTTTACAACAGCGGTAACCGGTTGCCCTTGCTCGCCAGCGAGGGTGAGTTCGATGTCCGCAACAACGTGTTCTGGCAGTGGGCTAGCTCCGGAACCGCTCTTTCGTCAGGCGCCAGGGCCAACATCGTGGGAAATTTCTATGAGGTAGGCCGCTCGCTCGACCGAGCTCGCCACGCCATTTGGTACGTCGACAGCACATCCCAGGCCTGGATTCAGGGAAACGTCCTCCCCAGCACGGAGCTCGACGTGTCACGCTTGGCTCAACCATTGGCGACGCCACCCACCACCACACATGAAGCAAACCTCGCTCGGGACCTCGTTATCGCCCAAGGCGGGGCCTGGCCGCGTGATGCCTACGACTCGAAGCTCATCTCCAATATAGACAAGCGGGAGTTCCCGCCACCACCGCCGTTTCACGAATGAAACTACCCAAATTTGTGCCGGGCTCAGGCTGATTGCGACTCACGGGCCTCCCCAATACGCTTTTGAATTTTGGCGAATCAACATGCAACGCTCGACCGCAAGCCTCGACCTACCCTCCCTTATACTGATTGCCGCATTGGCCCTGGTCGGTGCTACCATCGCCTTCGTCGGACAACAGTTGGTCTTGATTGGGGCATTGCTGGGCGTTGGTGCTCTTATTTTGATTTGGAAGCATCCGCATTTTGGCATCCTTATCTTACTGTCGACCTTTCTCTTTCGATATCCGTCGTATCTTCAAGGCTATGGTTTTTTGACCATCAATAACATTATCGGGGCGGTCTTATGCCTGTTGCTGTTTTTTCATCTCCTGGAGAAACGCGATCTCTGGGCGCTGCATGATTCGCGAATCCGGATCATCATGGCGATCTCGGCTGTATTCCTCATCTCTACCTGGCTCGCCCGAGAGCCACCACAAAATATGGCCAAACTCGATCGGACCAGCATCGAACTCTGGGATTTTTTTACCCAGTCCGCCTTCGTTATCTTCATGATTCACTTTATTCGCACACGCGAACAATTGACATTTGTTTTTGCACTCTTTTTTTTCGCCATCATGGTTTCGGCCATTTCGGCCCTGCTAATCACGGGGGTCGATTACCGGGCCTCTGCTTCCTTCGGTATCGACGCGGCAACCAACTCCAATCGCCTGGGGTTCTATAGTTTGGCTGGCATCGTCATCCTTTGGTACCTGCGACAGAGCGTCAGTACCCCTATGCCAAGGGTCGCATTGCTGGGAGTCGCCGCGCTACTGCTCCTTGTCGTTTTTCTCACGTCGTCCCGCAGCGCATTGATTAATACGCTTGTCTTCGCTGGGATCCTCGCGGTAGAGGCGGGCGTGCGGCCCCGCAGACTGATTGGAACCTTCATTGTCATTGGCGTAGTTAGTTTCCTAGTTCTCAAGCTCGTGCCGGAACAAAATCTGGAACGTATAACTGCGTTTGATACCAGCAGCGGCGTCCAATCCGAGGCTCACGGCTCAGCAACCCACCGGTTGCGGGTCGCAAAGGTCGCTTTGGAAATCTACTCCGATTCCAATTTGCTAGTCGGGGTCGGCCCTGGAAATTTTCGTTGGATAAGGCAGCTCGATTATGACCTCGAGCGTCTTTCATTGCATAATGGGTACCTCTGGGCTCTGCTGAGTGGGGGCCTCGCGGGCTTGGTTCTATATCTGGCCTTGTATTGGACATGCTGGCGGGATCTTCGCTGGCTTGAGGCCCAGCCCGGTTCACCTTCAAGCCCGCCGTCATGGATGATAAAGTCCACGAGAACACTGCTGTTGTTGTTTTTGGTGTTTTCCCTGTTCGCAGAGGTTTGGCTTGAAATTATTCCCTTTTTTATTATTGGCCTGACGATCGTGATGCTTCGTTTGCATTCGCAAGCGGTAGGAAGGAAGGCCTCATGACGATCCGAATCGCGTATGTTATCCATAAGCCGCGCATTGGAGGTGCTGAGCTTCATCTCTTGGAAGTGCTCAAATGCCTGGACCCTCAGCGCTTCACTCCCTTGCTCGTGTTCCTGGGGCATGGGCAACGGGAGCCGCTCTACGAAAAGTATCGTGAGACAGGTGTGGAGATCGTCAACCTAGGGATGCCGGACGGTGTGTTCAGACTGACGAATGTAACAAAACTCCGGCTGTTGGTGCGACTCCTTAAGGCGAAGCGTATCGACATCGTCCACGGCTATTTGATGGAGGGCAATCTCTTGTCTTCGCTGGCCGGTTTCATTGCCGGAGTGAGGATTCGGATTACCAGTAAACGCAGCTTGGAACGGTACAACCGCAAGCAGTTGCTGGTTGTTAAGCTGAGCAATCTGCTATCGCACAAGGTAACTGTCGTTTCGAATGCGGTTAGCCAATTTGTGCAGGAGTTCGAGGCTTGCCCCGCCACGAAGATCGCGGTGATCCCGAACGGCGTTCATCCCAATATTGATTCCGCCGATGCTGGGGATCATGCCGATTTCCGCCAATACCTTGCAATCCCCAAAGATGCCTTTGTGGTTGGAACCGTGGCGCGTTTCGGATGGAAAAAGGGGTACGAATACTTCGTGCAGGCGGCCGCGATGGTCGCCCGGGAACTGCCGAGTGTGCGCTTCGTCGGCCTCGGCGACGGGCCACTGAAACAGGAGATAGAGGCGCTTGCCGATCGCCTTGGGGTTTCCGATCACGTTGTGTTTCCGGGATGGGAAAGGGATGTGCGCCAGAAGGTCGCCTTATTCGACGTTTACCTTTGCACATCGATTATCGAGGGTATGTCGAACGCGCTGCTCGAAGCCATGGCCGAGCGTCGCCCGGTAATTGCTACCGCCGTTGGTGGGAACCGTGAAACTGTCCGCGACGGAGTCACGGGTTATCTTGTGCCACCCGCCGATCCTGCTGCCCTCGCGCGCCGCATCCTCGAGTTGGCGGGTGACCCACAGCTCGCGGAGCGCATGGGGCGGGCAGGTCGAGCCAGCGTCCTGGAGGATTATTCCGTGGACCGCATGATGGCGCGCATGGAGGATCTGTACAGCTCGCTCATTGAGCGCGACACCAGATTGCAAACACATGAGGGCATGTCGCCGTGAACAATGCGCCGAGTGTGCTGCATGTTATTAACAGCCTCGATATCGGCGGCACCGAGAAACAGCTTTTTCTTCTGTTGAAGTATCTTGACCGGACCCATTTCGTGAGCACCGTACTTTCCCTCTCGGAGGGTGGCCACTGGGCCGATCGTATCCAGGCGCTTGGCATCGAGCTGCTTCAGCTAGAGCGCCAGGGCAGTTATGAGTTCAAGCGGCTGTGGAAGCTGATGGGCATTATCCGCAGTCGCAGGCCAGATATCGTGCACACCTGGCAGCCAGCCGGTAATCTTTACGGTGGGATCGCCGCGCGGCTCAGCAGACACCGGCGGCTGATTTTGAGCTCCCGGAGTGTCGACCGACCTGGCGGCCTTCGGGCGGCTGTCGATGTGGGTGTCTTTGCGGGTGCCTCCGCTGTTGTTTGCAACTCGAGGGCATTGGCCGACGATCTCATCATGCGACGACGAGTCACCGCGCCACCGGTAGTTATCCACAATGGAATGGAATTCGAGGGTCCTCCCAGTGGAGAGACCCGGGCGGATAGGGCAATGATTCGGGCGCAGCTCGACCTGCCCGCTTCGTTAAAGGTCATCGGCAGTGTCGGCCGCATGGTACCGTTCAAGAACCAAGGGCTTGTCATACAGGTGGCTGCCCGGATCTTGCGCGAGCGCAATGATTGCTGCTTCCTGCTGATTGGGGACGGTCCCACCAGATCCGAACTGGAAGCGCGGGCTCACCGGTTGGGGGTCTCGGGTCACATACGGTTTCTTGGCCAGCGCGATGATGTTCCGGCCCTGCTTGCCGCCTGCGATGTATTCTTATTCCCTTCAAGGCATCTGATTGGCGCTGATGGTGTCGCCGGCGAAGGCTTCCCCAACGCACTCATGGAGGCCATGCGGGCGGGTCTCCCGTGCATCGCATCCAATCAGAGTGGCGCAATCGAGCTGTTCTCCGATGGCGAAGCAGGTTATCTGCTTGATTCGGATGACGAGGCAGGTTTTTCTCGAACCCTGCTCCAGCTCCTGCGTGACGATCAGTTACGCATAGCTCTCGGCAACCGCGGGGGCGAGATCGTGCTGAAACGGTTTGGCGCCGACACAATGGCGCAGCATTTCGACGAGCTATACGCGCGGATGTTGGAACCGATCGGCCTTGATCAAGGCCTAGCTAGTGCCTGAACTGAATCCACTTTGATTATAAATAACAGATACTTATAATAGGGATCTTGTTCGAGGCTTGCCGCTCCCTAACAGTCGCCAGGGATGGGTTGAAGCCCAACGATTATGGATAAGTCGTGTGAGCGAAGCGAACCACGACTTACGTTATGGTGGCCGGATTGATGATCAGGTCTCCTCACTCCCACCGTCATGCGGTCGGACTTCATATCCCTTTTATCCCTACCGGATCGTCCTGGAGTTGCTTGTGTACGAGAGTCATTATGGGTTTTCGAAGGCTCCCTTCAGCATCAATCCCGACCCCGCTTTTCTCTACCTGAATTCTAACTATCGCGAGGCAATCGCGCTCCTGCAATATGGAATTCAAGAACATAAAGGAATAGTGACTCTCGTTGGCGAAGTGGGCACGGGAAAGACCATGTTGCTCAACCAGTTGCTGCAATCCCTGGACCCAGGAGCCGCGTCCATCATGATTCCTACGGTGCGGTTTCCTTATCACGACCTAGTCGGTTATCTGCTGGACAAGTTGAACCCCTCCCCTGGATCCTTTCATAACAAAACGCGGTTCGATGTTTTATACGACTTGCTGATTTCAAGGGATCTGGAGGGTAAGCCAGTTGTGGTGCTGGTGGATGAGGCGCAGGACTTGGATAACGATACGTTGGAGAGTATCAGGCTTCTATCAAATCTCGAAACACCCTCGCGGAAGTTGTTGCAGATCATTCTGGTCGGGCAGCCGGAGTTGCGCCATAAGCTCAACCTGCCGGAACTTAGACAACTAAAACAACGGATTGCGATCAGCTTTACGCTGAAGCCACTGTCGGCGGACGAGACCCCTTCTTATATTGCGCACCGCTTACAGGGCGCGGGATATCTTCAAGGCACCACGCTATTTACCGACGACGCGTTGGAACTGATTGCCCATTATTCAAATGGTATTCCAAGGGTGGTCAATGCGATTTGCGATAACGCATTGTTGATCGGATTTGCCGCCAACCGGCGTTGGATCGACTCAGCAATGATCGTGGAAGCGGCGCAAGATCTTATGCTCGACCCACTGGAAGTACACCCGGCGGCAGAAAGTGGTAAAGTCGATTCCGCCGCCGTCGCAGTGGTGCCTCCGGCTGGCGCTAATGCACAACGCGGAGCAGGTGGGTTGGGGCGATGGGTTTATGTCGTTGCGGTTCTGTCGGTGGCTATCGGTGCCAGCTACGCGGGCTTGCGTTTCGATCCGACCCATTGGCAAGAACGCTTAGGCGAGCTTGCGACCAGCGCCGAGGGGGTCAGAGCCTGGTTGTTCTCCGCTGATCCAAATGGCGGTGAATCGAGCTACCGCGTCGAGCCACAGGCATCGAATAACGAGGATCCGGTCTCTTCATTGCCATCGGCTGATCCATCGGCGGAAGGCAAGCTGGTGAAGCCGCACGCTGATGCGCCCGCGCCCGTACCAACGGATAATGAGGATCCGGTCTCTTCATCGCCATCGGCTGATCCATCGGCGGATGGCAAGCCGGTGAAGCCTCACGCTGATGCGCCCGCGCCCGTACCAACCGTCATACTTTCCGTGGCGGCGAATGTTTTGAATGAAGCCGATGAGGATGTCCCCGGTATCGAGGGCAAGAGGGTCGATTTCGCGCCTCCCGCCGAGCCGACGGCCTTGGCTCTGGGTGCTGAGCTTCAGCCGGCCCCCGCCGGGGGCTCCGTGGGCGCAGAGGATCCTGCGAGCACCGGCTTGGAGGATGGACAGAGAAGACAGACCGATCCGCAGTTGCCGGCGGAATCAGGTCCAACGCAGACTTCTCAGCCCGTGTTCCTGGATCTCGCGCCGGTTGGCGGCGATCCGATACGTCAGACAAGCGAAGTCAAGCTTGATGCGACCCCAGATCCTCATACAAATGAATCCGTTGCGGTGCCCCCCCTTGGACTTGCCGCTATCGCCAAGGCGGTTGAAATGAGCCCCCGGGACTTGATCAAGAAGACGGGAGAGGTGAAAACGCTACAGTCGGGCGAAACGATCACAAGCATCGCACGTCAGGTTTATGGTGGGGTGAGTTTGTACAAGTTGACGGCAATCAAGATGGCAAATCCTGAGATTCATGATCTGGACCGCGTTGACAAGGGGCAGGACATCATAGTACCGGATCTGCCCGGAGGCTTGATGATTCTCGACCACGATCATGGACATGTCAGTGTGATGCTCAGCGTGAGCCGGTCTCTTGCGCTCGCCGAACATCTACAGGCGATCAGTGTGAAGATGGGATTTCCTGCCAGCATAACCCCCGACAAGCTCTCACGGTCGATCGATGTGTATCGTTTGCAGAGCCCTGACCTGCATGACCAACAATCCGTCTTGGCCAGAATGGACGAAATTCTGGCCTTGCGCGCAACGCTCGCTGAATTGGAGGACTAGAGCTATGAGTCGGCTCTTTGATGCAATGGAGAAACAGAAAAAGGCACTGGTTGCGGCCCGGTCGCTAGGCGACTCGGACGCGATAGGAACCCCTGCCGAACCACAAGCGAAAGTTGGTACGGAGGCTCGGACCGAAATGCTTCGCCTGCCTCCGTTGCTGATCGATTACTCAAAGGAGTTTGCCCAGGAGATAGCGCTATTGTATCGAAGCCTCGCTGTCGTGAATCAAGGGTTGCCCAGCATCATCTTGATCTGCAGTCCCGAGTCCGGTGCGGGCACCACGACGGTCGCGCTAAATCTTGCCTCTTATTTCGTGACTAACGAGGGTGGCAAAGCACTGTTTATTGAAGCCAATTTTCAAAACTCCTACCTTGCTCGGTGTCCCGGCGGGAAACGGGTGGGTTTCTCGGATCTGCTTGCTGAGCAGGGTTCGATCATAAATTACGCGTCTCAAACATCGACCCCTGGCCTGTATGTCATGAGTGCGGGAAGGGCCAGTGACGCCAGCAATAAATTCGTAACGCAGAGTCGGGTTGGGTATATCCTGGAAGAGAGCAAAAGGGAGTATCCATTCATCATATTCGACGGTGCTCCAATAACTGCGAGTGACACTACACTTGAACTTGCGAAGGTCGTCGATGGCGTCATCATGGTTGCGCGGGCTAATGCCCTGGCTGACGTGGTCGGGCGAGCAAAGGCGGCTCTGGAGAGTGAAAAAGCAAATATCCTAGGACTTGTTTACAGCGACTATTGAATCTTGGGCCTCGAGGTTCGATGCCGATACGACCACGAATATTGCAATTACAGGTCCCTCGTCAGCACCGCGCAATTCCGTGGTTCGCCCCAACACGGGGCTTGACAGCCCCTTTGAGGTCAAGCACATCGTCGCCGCCTTGGGCGCGAATCTGGGTGGCGATGGCCTGTTGACAGCCCCTGGCATCAATCGTGATGAGGCAGCCCTTCAGTTCCAGCCATTCCAGCAGTTGAGGGAGGGCCCTGATCTCGTTGGATGTCATGACCCCACCGATCGCCTCCAGACCGACTTTGGCCTTGAAAGACGCCGTGTACGTCTCGCGCTTCGCTTCACCCATGCTGACATGCCCCTGTGGGTGCGGCGCCAGCTTAAATTACTGTCCGGTTTTCGGGGTCCACAATA
>JBFZFE010000277.1:0-9304 GCA_041306525.1 Verrucomicrobiota bacterium
AGTTCTTGTTGCAGCGCTGCGATCAACTACAGATCCGGCCGACCACATCCGCGCTGCCGGTAACGACGAACGGCCCGCTGCCCTTGGCCGGGAAGAGTTTTGTCCTGACCGGCACGCTGCTCGGCCTGTCCCGCGATCAAGCCGCCGACCTCATCCGCGCCGCCGGCGGCAATGTCGTCAGTGCCGTGAGCCGGCACACCAACTTCGTCGTGGCCGGCGAAAGCCCCGGCTCCAAGCTCGACAAAGCCCGGGACCTGAATGTCCCGGTCCTTTCCGAACCAGAACTGCGCGCCTTGATTGGTTCACCCCGTCAGCACGAACTTCTCTAGCCCAAGCCGCCCGCCCGGGGCTGACGGAGCGACTTTCCGATTCTGTCGTTGGAGCGGCGTCCCGCCACGGGGCCGAGGGCTGGCGCTACCGGGCCATGGCCCGGGCTCATCGAGAATTTTGGGGCAAAACTCCCTTCGTGGTTGACCCAAAATTAGGGTTGCGCTGGTTGGCGGTGTGAGGCTACAAGAACGCCCCATTGTCCCAGGCGGTTCTGGGGCAACCGAGCAACACGACACCTCATGATTGGTTTGATTTGGATCATTCTGCTGCCGATGTTGGCAGCGATGGTGGCGCCGTTGTGGCCCAAACGTTGGCGCAACGCGCCCGGCTGGTGGGCCACCGCGGTCAGCGCCAGCGTTGTCGCGTTGCTGGCCTCTTTTGGTCCGTCCATCCACAAGGGTGAGCCGGTCCGTTTCAGTCTGCCTTGGCCGGCCCCCGAGTTTGGCGTGCAGTTGGCCTTGGGGGCCGACGGCTGGGGTTGGGGATTCGCCCTGGTGGTGGCCGGCATCGGGACGCTGATCTGTCTGTACGCGGTCCATTATCTGAGCGACAAGGAACCCCGCGGCCGATTTTTCGCGTATCTGCTGTTGTTCGAGGGGGCGATGCTCGGGGTGGTGTTGAGCAGCAATCTGCTGTTTCTGGTGGTGTTCTGGGAACTGACCAGCGTCGCGTCGTTTTTGTTGATCGGGTTCTGGCACCAACAGGAACGGGCCCGCTACGGCGCCTACAAGGCCTTGCTGATCACCGGCATCGGCGGACTTGGGTTGCTGGCTGGCGTGGTGATGTTGTACCTGGCCATGGGCACCTTCGACCTTTACGAGCTGATCGCCCGCGCCGACGAGGTCCAGGCGCATCCCTGGTTCGTGCCGATCCTGGTGCTGATCCTGTTGGGCGTGTTCACCAAGAGCGCCCAGTTCCCGTTCCATTTCTGGTTGCCCGATGCGATGACCGCCCCGACGCCGGTCAGCGCCTACCTGCATTCGGCGACGATGGTCAAGGCGGGCGTGTTCCTGCTGGGGCGGATTCACCCGATTTTCCGCGGCCGGGAGGAATGGTTCTGGATCGTGACGACGGTCGGGATGGCGACGATGTTGCTGGGGGCCTACGCGGCGGTGCGCAAAACGGATCTGAAAGCGCTGCTGGCCTACTCGACCATCAGCCAGCTCGGGTTGATCACGATGCTCTACGGGTTCGGCACCCACACAGCGGCGTTGGCGGCAACCTTTCACATCTTCAACCACGCGGCGTTCAAGGCCGGGTTGTTCCTGGTGGTGGGCATTGTCGACCACGAGACGGGGACCCGGGACAAACGGCGGCTGGGCGGTCTGGCCAAGGCGATGCCGATTACAATGGTCATCTGCGGGGCTTGCGCGCTGGCCAGTGCCGGCGTGCCGTTGCTCAACGGGTTTTTGTCCAAGGAACTGTTCTACACCGAGATGGTTGAAGTCGGCACCCGAGGCTGGGTTTGGATGATCTGGCCGGCCTTGGCCATTGGCGGCAGCATTTTCACGTTCGTCTACTCGATGGAAGTGTTCCACGGGGTGTTCTTCGGCCAGTTGCGGATGCATGACACCCACCAGGAACATGCCCCGCACAAACCGCACGATCCCGGCTGGGGGATGCTGGTGCCGGCGGGGTTGCTGGCAACGGTTTGCGTGCTGGTCGGGCTCTGGCCCGGGGTGTTGGAGGGCTGGTTGCTCAAGCCGGCTGTCTGGGCGGTCTGGCAACAGGTGTTCGATTTTCATGTCGTTATCTGGCATGGATTTACGACTCCATTGATCCTGAGCATTCTGACCATGGTGGCCGGCGTGGTGCTCTACCTGCAACGTCACCGGCTGGGTCAGGTCCAGGAACGGTTCGCCTGGTCGTTCACGGCTCACACGATTTATGACGGGGCATTGAATGGGTTGATCGGCTCGACTGATTGGTTGACCAACAAACTCCAGAACGGCCGGCTCCGGCAATATCTGTGGTGGGCGGCCGCAACGCTGGTCGCGGCAATGCTCTACGCCGCGGCCCCGGTCTTGGGAACGATCCTGCCCAGCCAGTTCACCACGATCAGTGGCTGGGAAACGGTGTTGTTGTTGCTGTTGATCGCCGCCGCGGTGGGGGTGGTCTGGCGCAATGGCGAACGACTCTCGGCGGTCATCACCGTCGGCAGCGTCGGGCTGCTGATCAGCGGGTTGTACTTGGTGATGAGCGCGCCGGACCTGGCCCTGACCCAGTTGTTGGTCGAGTCGGTCACGATCATCCTTTTTCTGTTTGTGCTGTGGCGACTGCCCCAGGAGGCCCCCAAGAGTTCGCCGCGACGTCACCGGGCCAGCGATGCGGTGCTGTCGATTGCGTTTGGCGGTTTGATCTGTCTGCTGGTGCTGGGGGTCTCGGCTTCGAAGCAGTTGTGGGCGTTGCCTGAGTATTTCACCCAGACCAGCCTGCCCGAGGCGGGCGGACGCAACATCGTCAACGTGATCTTGGTGGATTTCCGCGGGTTCGACACGCTGGGCGAGATCACGGTGCTGGGGATCGCAGCTCTCGGGGCATTTGCACTGTTGCGGTTGCGCAACGGCAAGGAGCGCGACCGATGATGTCGTTGATCTTGGCGACAGTCAGTCGGCTGCTGCTGCCGGTCCTGGCGTTGTACTCGCTGCACTTGATGTTGCGCGGTCACAACGCGCCGGGCGGCGGGTTTATTGCGGGGTTGCTGACCGCGGCGGCGTTGCTGTTGCAGTACGTGGCGAACTCGACGGCGCACGTGAAGCAGCGGTTGCCGTTGAACTACACCGTGCTGATCGCGGTGGGGCTGTTGCTGGCCGGCGGCACCGGCGCAGCGGCGCTGGTTTACGGCAGCGCATTTCTCGAACACCGGATGGCGCATGTCCATCTGCCGTTGCTCGGGGAGGTCGAGCTGGCGACGGCGCTCGGGTTCGATTTGGGTGTTTATCTGGTGGTGGTCGGGATGACGCTGTTGATGGTCTCGACCTTGGCTGAGCAAAAGAAGGAGGCGGGCCGCTAATGGAACTGTTGATGGCTTTGGCGGTCGGCACACTGTTTGGCACGGGATTATATCTGTGTCTGCGACGGCGCACCTTTCAGTTGGTGCTGGGCATGGTGCTGCTCAGTCATGGCGCCAACCTGTTGATCCTGAACATGGGCCGGATCCGGCGCGGGTTGCCGCCGCTGGTGACTGACGGCGTGACGGAGTACACCGACCCGCTGGTCCAGGCGCTGATCCTGACCGCGATTGTCATCGGGTTCGGCGTCACGGCGTTCCTGCTGGTGTTGTCGATGCGCAGCTACCAGGAAAACGGCGATGACAGCGTGAACATCGAGCAGGAGGAGCAGCCGCATTGAACGCGCATCTTCCAGTCCTGCCGATTGTCTGGCCGCTGGCGACCGCGGTGTTGCTGCTGTTTTGCCGGGGCCGGGTCGGTTTGCAGCGGGTGATCAGTCTGGTGTCGCTGCTGGGGTTGATCGTGGCCGAGGTGCTGTTCCTGCAACGGATGCTCACAGGCGAGATTGCGGTGTACAAACTCGGGGCCTGGCCGGCGCCGTTTGGGATCGTGTTGATGGCCGACCGGCTCTCGGCGGTAATGCTGTTGCTGGCCAGCGTCACTGCCTTGGCGGCGATCTGGTACGCGTTCGGCGACCAGAGCCTGGGTGAAGCCCGGGAACGGCATCATTTTCATCCGCTGATGCAGTTCATCCTGATGGGGGTCAATGGCGCGTTCCTGACCGGCGACATCTTCAACCTGTTTGTCTGGTACGAGGTGATGCTGCTTTCCAGCTACTGTCTGATCACTCTCGGCGGCGGCGCCCGGCAGCTGCGGGCGGGCATTCCCTACCTCGCCGTCAATCTGTTTGGCTCGACCATTTTCCTGTCGGCGGTCGGTCTGCTCTACGGCGTGACCGGCTCGCTGAACATGGCGCATCTGTCGCTGATCACGCCCGGACTGGAGGGCACGGCCGCGGCAGTGATGCAGGCCACGGGGTTGATGTTGATGGTGGTGTTCGGCATCAAGGCGGCGGTGTTCCCGTTGTATTTCTGGCTGCCCGACGGCTATCCGGCGCCGCCGGCGGCGATCTCGGCATTCTTTGGCGGGGTGGCGACCAAGGTCGGCGTCTACTCGATGATCCGGGTTGGCACGCTGGTGTTTGGCGGCCAGACGGCGTTGCTGGGCGAGGTCTTGATGGCGGTGGGCGCGCTGTCGATGTTGATCGGTGTCTGGGGCGCAGTCTGCCAGACCGAGATCCGGCGGTTGTTGAGTTTCCACGTGGTCAGCCAGATTGGCTATCTGGTGTTTGCGTTGGGGTTGTTCACCGAGGCGGGCCTGGCGGCGGCGGTGTTCTACATGCTGCATTACACCATCGTCAAATGCAGCCTGTTCCTGATCGCAGGAGTCATGGAGCGGATCTCGGGCCAGAACAATCTCAAGAAGATGGGCGGCTTGATGGAGACCGCACCGGTGTTGGCGACGCTGTTTTTCATCGGCGGCCTGAGCCTGGCGGGGTTGCCGCCCTGGAGCGGGTTCTTTGCCAAGTTCGTCGTGATCGTCGCCGGTTTTCAGGAACGGCAATATCTGTACACGTTCGTGGCGGTGGTGACCGGCTTTTTCACGTTGTTCTCGATGATGAAGATCTGGCACCTGGCATTCTGGGGCGAGAAGAAAGGCCCGCATGAACGGCCTTGGCGCTTGGGCTATCTGTCGGTGCTGTTGCTGGTGAGCTTCTCGGTGACCCTGGCGGTCTGGTTCAAGCCCGTGAACAATTTCGCGCGGCAAGCGGCGGCACAGTTGCTGGACACCCAAGCCTACGTGCGCGCCGTGCTGGGCGAGGGCGCGACCGCGACAACCTTGCCGGCAGCCAACAAGGAGGCCCGCTGATGCTTGGTCATCTGATGATCAACGTGTTCTTGGCGCTGCTGTGGTGTTTGCTGGTCGAGGAATTCTCGGGCAAACAGTTTCTGCTCGGTTATCTCGTCGGCGCCGGCTTGATGTTCGTGCTGCGGCGGCTGCTGGGCGAGACCTGCTATTTCCACAAACTCAAGGTCTTGGTGAAACTGATCGGTGTGTTTGTCTACGATCTGGTGGTGGCCAACCTTCAAGTGGCGCTGTTGATCTGCCGGCCCCGGCTGCGGATCCGACCCGCGCTGTTTCACTTGCCCCTGGAGCTGGAGAGCGACGCGGCCATCACGACCTTGGCCAACATGATCTCGTTGACGCCCGGCACGCTGACCGTGGACGTCACCCCGGATCGGCGCTGCCTGGTCATTCACGCGCTGGATGTGGCCGACCTGGAGGACACCAAACGCAGCATCAAGGAGCGGTTCGAACGACCGCTGCGGGAGCTGGAACAATGACCCAGACAGTGGCCAATTATTGCTTGGTCGTGGTCGCCTTCTCGATGATCCTGTGTTTCTGGCGGCTGTGGCGCGGCCCGAGCATCGCCGACCGTGCCCTGGCGCTGGACACCCTGGCGGTCAACCTGGTCAGCGTGATCGCCTTGATGTCGATCCTGTTTGGGACGACGGCTTATTTTGACGCGTTGCTGGTGATTGCCGTGATCGGGTTCCTCGGCACGGTCGCGGTTGGCAAATATCTGCTGAAAGGAGACATCATTGATTGAGTGGATTGCCACGATTCTGATGGTGGTCGGCACCGCCTTCATCCTGGTCAGCTCGATTGGCCTGGCGCGGCTGCCCGATTTCTACACCCGCATGCATGGCCCGACCAAGGCCGCCACGCTCGGCGTCGGTTTCATCCTCGGCGCCGCCAGCCTGCATTTCACCGCCGCGACCGATCATTTCAGCATCCGCGAGCTGCTGGCTATTGCGTTCATCTTCATCACCGCCCCCGTCGGCGCCCACATGCTGGCCAAGGCCGGCCGCGCCAAGGGCCTGCCCTTCGACAAGAACACCACCATCGAGAAGTAGCAGAGGCTGACCCCTGAGCAATTGTAGGGGGGTCTTCGTCCCGCCGTCGCGTGTGCATCACAGACAGGGAGACACGGAGGAGCGAGATAGAGGGAAATCCGAAGCTCAAGTCTCGAAGCTCGAAAGAATGCGGCAGCCGGCAATCAGCAAACTCCAATCCGACTTCCGCTACTGGGGCTTGGGAAGGAGGGTAGTATGGCGGTTTTGCTGGGGTTTTTGGGGTGGTCGAGGGCAAAGGTCGCCACTACATCGGTTGCGCTTTCTTGGTCTTGGCGGGGCTGATTCAGGGGGGGCGGCGGGGGCGACAAGCTCAGGTTTGGCCGGGTCAGCAACAGCAGCACGTCGGTCGATGGCGCGGCGCGACGCACCAGCAGTTGTATCGTGGCCAGACGACCCTTGGGCGTGCCGACCAGATAACTGACCTGGGGACCGCCCTGACGCAGCTGCTCCCAGCACCGCTTCGGTGCCGGCTAGGTGTCGATGACGTCGGCGCTTTTGAGGTAATCGATGATCTGGGTGGCGCTTTCGCCCGGGGTTTGTTTGTCGGTGTGGACGATGACCTGGGGTTTTTCCGGTGGCTCGTAGGGGGCGCTGATGCCGGTGAAGTTGGTGATCTGACCGGCGCGGGCTTTTTTGTAGAGGCCTTTGGGATCGCGTTCTTCGCAGACGGTCAGCGGGGCATTGACGTAAACCTCAATGAAATCGCCTTCCTTGTTGATGCTGCGGGCGAGGCGCCGGTCGTCCCGGTACGGGCTGATGAAGGCGGTGATGACGATGACACCGGCATCGCAGAAGAGCTTGGCGACTTCGCCGACGCGGCGGATGTTCTCAGTGCGGTCCTCGGGACTGAAGCCGAGGTTGGCGCTGAGACCGTGGCGGACGTTGTCGCCGTCGAGCACATAGGTGTGGAGGCCGAGGTGGAAGAGTTCGCGTTCGAGCTCGGTGGCGACGGTGCTCTTGCCGGCGCCACTCAGGCCGGTCAACCAAATGACGGCGCCCTTGTGTTTGTTGCGGCGTTCGCGGTCGGCGCGGTTGATCTCGGTATTGGTCCAGAAGATGTTTTTGCTCTTGATGCCGCTGAGCACATCGCGGCGGTCGGGGTATTCGCCCTTGGAGATGACACCGCCGCCGCAGACTTGCCGGTGATCAATGATGACGAAGCGGCCGGTGCCGATGATGCGGTCGTAGTTGTCGAAAGCGATCGGGCGCTTGGTGCGGATGGTGACTTCCGCGACGTCGTTGCGGGCGATGTGTTGGCGGTCGGTGACTTCGTTCAGGGTCGAGGCGTCGATGACTTTCTCGATCGACTGGATATGGCACTCGATGTCCTGGGTGGTGAGCTTGAGCTTCACCTTGCGGCCGATTTCGAGGTTCTGTTTGCCGAGCCAGAACAGTTTGGCGTTGAAAACGTCGGTCTCGATGGGTGCGTCGTGCTCGCCGGACCCGATCTGGCCGCGTTCGACGTAAATCTGTTCGGTCAGCGTGATGCCGATGGACTCACCAGCTTTGGCTTCCTGCCGGCCATCGCCGGGCCAGCCTTCGATGGACTTGATGGTGCTGATCTTGTTGCGGGGCGAGAACAGGATCTTGTCGCCAACGCGCAAGGTGCCGGACTCGACGCGGCCGGCCAGGATGCGGCGTTTGTCGAAGCGATAGATGTCCTGGATCGGGAAGCGCAGCGGGAGATCGGTCGGTTTGCTGGCCGGCTCGAAGCTGTCGAGCGCGGCGAGCACGGTCGGGCCGTTGTACCATGGCATGTTGGCGGAGTGGCTGGCGACGTTGTCGCCGAGCTTCGCCGCAATCGGGATGAAGAGCTTCGGCGCGACGCCGAGCTTGCCGAGGAACGCCCGGTACTCGGTCTCGATCTGTTGGAAGACTTCGGCGCTGAAATCGCGCAGGTCCATCTTGTTGACGAGCACGGCGACCTGGGTGATGCCGAGCATCTGGAGCAGATAACCGTGGCGGCGCGATTGTTCCTGGACGCCTTCGGTGGCGTCGATAAGCAGCAATGCCGCCTCGGCACTGGCGGCGCCGGTGACCATGTTTTTGAGGAACTCCTTGTGGCCGGGCTCGTCGATGATGACGTACTGGCGTTTCGGCGTGCGGAACCAGATTTGCGCAGTGTCGATGGTGATGTTCTGGTCGCGCTCGGCTTGCAGGCCGTCGGTGAGGAAGGCCCATTCGAAGGGCACGCCGCGGCGTTCGCAGGCGGTCTTGATCTTCTCGAACTTGCCGTCCGGCAAGCTGCCGGTGTCGTGAAACAAGCGGCCGACGAAGGTGGATTTGCCGTGGTCAACGTGACCGACAATGACGATCTTGAGTTGTTCAGTGGGTGTCATGATTTGAACCACAGAGACACAGAGGTCTCAGAGAACGAAGCGTTCCATGCCTTTGGTTAGTTGAGCGACGTTAAAGTTGATGAGCAGGCCGACTTCGCACTTGGTCAGCCGCATGTAAGTTAAAATTTGCGCGCGGTGAACCGGCAGGACATCCTCAACTGCCTTGAGTTCGACAACCACTTTGTTTTCCACGATGAAGTCTGCGCGCAACTCGGACGCCAACTGGACTTGTTTGTAATGCACAAGCGCCTGTTTCTGGGACTCGAAGGCGATTTCGCGGAGCGACAACTCGTGGGCCAGACATGCTTCGTAAACGGATTCGAGCAGGCCGGGGCCGAGCGCGCGGTGGACTTCAATGGCCGCCCCGATGATCTGCTCGGTCAATTCCCGATGCTTCCCGTCTCCGTGGCCTCTGTGTCTCTGTGGTTCAAGGGTCGTATTCATCACATGTAACCGTCGCGGCGGAGTTTCTCGAAGGCGTCTTCGCTTTCCTGATCTTGGGCGCGGACGCTGCGCTCGCTCTTCTTGGTGTGGCGCAGTTCCTCGCGGATCGCCTCGTGGGTGGCGGCGTGTGAATCGATGGCGAAGGTGCAGGGCACGCAGCCGAGGGACCGGTAACGGCGGCCGCCCTTGGCGAAGTAGAGCGGGACGTTCGGGATCTTCTCGCGTTCGGCGTATTCCCAGATGTTCATCTCGGTCCAGTGCA
>JBFZFE010000278.1:0-7161 GCA_041306525.1 Verrucomicrobiota bacterium
GTCGAGGCCCGGCAGTTCGCGGGGCGCAGCGGGTTTCAGGAGTACGATACCGGCGTGTTCATCAACATCCCTTGGCTCTGGCGCGGCAAGTACAAGGCGATGGTCAAGGAAGCGCGCGACGGAAAGGGCATGGCCGAAGCGGAGTTGCAGGCGGAGATCAACATGACCATGCTCGATGTGAAGGAGACCTACACCAAGGCCGATACCGCGCTGCGGCTGATGAAACTCTACGACGAGACACTCCTGCCCAAAGCCAGGCAACTCATCGAAGCCACGCGCGCCGCCTACGAGACCGGCGACGTCACGTTTCTGGAACTGGTGGAAGCCCAGAAGGCGTTGCGCGAAGCCCAACTGGCCCAGGCACGCGCGATGACCGAACATGGCAGGAGCCGCGCCGAACTTGATTCCATCACCGCCCCGTGGGGTCCGCGCGAGTTTGCGACCGGGCTGGTCACACCAGACATGAAATGAAAACACGCCTGCTCACTTCGTTTGTCCTTCTGCTCTTCGGCTTTGCCCTGCTGTTGACCGGCTGCGGCAAGCCAGCCGGTACCGGCCCGAAATATCATTGCCCCATGCATCCCACGGTTGTCTCGGACCAGAAAGGCACCTGCCCGATCTGCAGCATGGATTTGGTGCCAATCAAAGACTCCTCGGCAGCCACGTCTGCGTCCCAAGCCGCGGGTCCGCAGTACCAATGTCCGTTGCATCCGAACTTCGTGCGCGCGGAGCCCGGGACCTGTGATATTTGCGGCACGGAACTGGTGAAGACGAGCCCGGACAGCACGCAGTCCAATGTCAAAGGCCGAACCACGATCGCCATCGCACCGGAAACGCGTCAACGCATGGGATTGACGCTGGGAACAGTTGCGAAGCGCCAACTGGTCCGTGAGATTCGCACCTCCGCACGGATTGTCCCGGATGAAACACGTCTGCACCATGTCACCTTGAAGCTCGATGGCTGGGTCGAACATCTCCACGCGACGGCAACCGGTCAGCGCGTTGAGAAAGGCGAGCCGCTCTTGACGATTTACAGCCCTGAATTGCTCGCCGCGCAACGCGAGTTCGTCTCGGCCGTGCAGGCCAGCTCCGCCCCGTTGATCGCCGCGGCGCGCCGGCGTCTGGAATTGTGGGACATCACCGACGAGCAGATCACCCGATTACAGGAGACCGGCAAACCCGAGCGCGCCGTGACACTGTTGGCACCGGCCAGCGGCTGGATCATGGAACGCAATATCAGCGCCGGTCACCGGGCAATGGCCGGTGAGGTGTTGATGACGTTGGCGGACTTGTCGGTGGTCTGGGCCGAAGCCGATTTGTACCCCGCCGATCTGCCGCATGTTCAAGTCGGGACGGCGCTGGAACTGAACGTGCCGGCGGTGCCTCACAAGACTTTTGCCGGCAAGATCAGCTTCATCACGCCGACGATTGACCCGGTCACCCGCACGGCACGGGCCCGGCTCGAACTGCCCAATCCCGATTTGGCGCTCAAACCACAGATGTTCGGCACCGCGCGGTTGCGCGTCGACCTCGGCGAACGGCTGGCGATCCCGGTTTCAGCCGTGCTGTTCACCGGCACACAAACCATCGCCTTCCGCGAGTCCGAGCAGAATCACCTCGTACCCGTGGAGCTGAAGCTCGGCGTTCGCAGTGGTGAGTTTTACGAAGTCATTGCCGGCGTCCAAGCCGGCGACCAGGTGGTGACCTCCGCCAATTTCCTCGTCGACTCTGAATCGAGCATGAAAGCCGCGTTGGAGTTGCTGACGGGCGGAGGCGGTCATGCCGGACACTGATCTTGCGCATCGCCACGGCATCGTCGGTCGCCTGATTCACTTCTCGGCGCACAATCGCTGGCTGGTGATCTTGATGACGCTGGCGGCGGTGGTGTTTGCCATCTACACGATGCAGCGGATCCGGCTGGATGCGATACCGGACTTGTCCGACACACAGGTGATTGTGTTCACCAAGTGGGACCGGTCGCCGGACATTGTCGAGGACCAGGTCACCTACCCGATCATCTCGGCGTTGCTGGGCGCCCCGCAGGTCAAGGCCGTGCGCGGGTTTTCGGATTTCGGGTTCAGCTACGTCTACGTGATCTTTCAAGACGGGACCGACATCTACTGGGCCCGGTCGCGAGTGATCGAGTACATGCAGAAGGTTGCCGGGTCGCTGCCACCCGGCGTGCAGCCGCAACTGGGACCCGACGCGACGGGCGTGGGCTGGGTGTTTCAGTATGCGTTGGTGGACAAGTCCGGCCAACATGACCTCGCGGCATTGCGAACCTACCAGGACTGGTATCTGCGATACGCCTTGCAGAGCGTACCGGGCGTGGCCGAGGTGGCCGGTTTCGGCGGGTTCCAGAAGCAGTATCAGGTGACGATTGACCCGGCATTGATGCAGAGCTTCGGGGTTTCGCTGATGGAAGTGGCCGAGGCGATCAAACGCAGTAACAACGAAGTGGGCGGCCGGCTGCTCGAATGGAGCGGCGCCGAGTTCATGGTGCGCGGCAAAGGCTATGTGAAGTCCACGGCTGAGTTGGAGCAGGTCGTGGTCAAGACCAACGAACGCGGCACCCCGGTGCTGTTGCGGGACGTGGCGCACATTGCGCTCGGACCACAGATCCGTCGTGGTGTTGGCGATCTGGACGGCCGCGGCGACACCGTCGGCGGGATCGTGGTGATGCGTCACGGCGAGAACGCACTCAATGTGATTGAGCGGGTGAAGGCGAAGCTGAACGAGATGAAGCCAACACTGCCGGCGGGCGTCGAGGTGGTGACGACTTATGACCGGTCGACCCTGATCAACGAAGCCATCGCGACGCTGCGGCATGAACTGGTGCTGGCAATGATCATCGTCAGTTTCATGATCCTGTTTTTCCTCTGGCATGTGCCCTCAGCGCTGGTGCCGATCATCACGATACCGGTGTCGGTGACGCTGGCGTTCATCCCGATGTATTTCATGGGGATCTCGGTCAACATCATGTCGCTGGCCGGCATCATTCTGTCGATTGGCGTGCTGGTGGACGGCGCGATTGTCGAAGTCGAGAACGCCTACAAGAAGATCGAACGCTGGCAGGAGGAGGGCTGCCGGGGTGATTTCCATCAAGTCCGTCTTGAAGCATTGCTGGAGGTGGGGCCCGCCGTGTTTTTCTCGTTGGCGGTGATTGCGGTGTCGTTCCTGCCGGTCTTCACCTTGCTCGACCAGGAAGGGCGTTTGTTCACGCCGCTGGCGTACACCAAGACCTTGGCGATGGCGCTGGCGGCTTTGCTGGCCGTCACCTTGGACCCCGCCGTGCGGATGTTGTTTGCGCGGTTCGAGCCGTTCAAGTTCCGCCCGCGACTCCTGGCCAGGGCCGCCACGACGCTGTTGGTGGGACGCTATTACGCCGAGGAGAAGCACCCGGTCAGCCGTGTGTTGTTCCGGCTCTATGATCGCCCTTGTCGCTGGGTGTTGAACTGGCCGAAGACGACGATCCTGCTCAGCATCGTCGTGATGGCCAGCGCGGTGCCGGTCTATTTCCAGCTCGGCCGCGAGTTCATGCCGCCGTTGTACGAAGGCACGATCCTCTACATGCCCACGACCGTGCCGGGGATATCCGTGACCGAGGCGCAACGGCTCATGGAGCTGGAGGACCGCGTCCTGAAAAGCTTCCCGGAAGTGGTGAGTGTTCATGGCAAGGCGGGCCGCGCGGACACTTCGACCGACCCGGCTCCGTTCTCGATGATGGAAACCACGGTCGTGCTCAAGCCGATGAACGAGTGGCGCTTCAAACAACGCTGGTATTCGGATTGGGCGCCGCGCTGGTTGAAGAACGTGTTCGGTCAGGTCTGGCCCGAACGCATCAGCTACGATGAACTCATCGCCGCGATGGACAGCGCGCTTCAGATTCCCGGCAACGTCAACGCTTGGACCATGCCCATCAAAGGCCGCATCGACATGCTTTCCACCGGTGTGCGCACTCCCATCGGCATCAAGATTCTCGGCGCCGACCTCAACCACATCCAGCACGTCGGCGAACAGATCGAAGGCGTCCTGCGCACCGTCCCCGGCACCCGCAGCGTCTTCGCCGAACGCGCTGCGGGCGGTTACTTCGTCGACATCGACCCGAAACGCGACCAACTCGCCCGCTACGGCTTGACCATCGATGACGTTCACATGGTCATCATGACCGCGCTGGGCGGCGAAACGCTTTCCACCACCGTCGAGGGCCGTGAACGCTTCTCGATCAACCTCCGCTACCCGCGCGACCTCCGCGCCGAACTGGACCAACTCGACCGCGTCCTGGTGCCGGTAATGAATGTGGGAGGGGCCTCAGCGCCCCGACCCGCCACAGCCGTCGGTATGAGTCGCGGCACGGCGTCCGCTCCCACCATGGAGCGCATCGCCCAGGTCCCCCTCGGCGAGCTGGCCACCATCAGCCTCACGACCGGACCCGCGATGATCCGCAACGAGAACGGCATGCTCGCCGGTTACGTGTTTGTGACCATCGACGGGCGCGACATCGGCAGCTACGTCAACGAAGCCAAAGCCATCGTCGCCAGCCAGGTGCAGATGCCGACCGGCTACTCCCTGCTCTGGAGCGGCCAATGGGAGAACATGGTCCGCGTTCGCGAACGACTCCAGATCATCATCCCGATCACGCTCCTCCTCATCTGGGTCCTCCTCTACATGAACACCCAGAGCACATTCAAAACTTTCGTCGTCATGCTCGCCGTCCCCTTCAGCGCGGTCGGCGCCATCTGGGGGTTGTGGCTGCTCGATTACAACATCTCCATCGCCACCTGGGTCGGCATCATCGCCCTGATGGGACTGGACGCCGAGACCGCCGTGTTCATGCTGATGTTCCTCGACCTCTCCTACGACGAGGCCAAACGCAAGAACCGCCTCCGCAACCTGGACGAACTCAAGGAAGCCATCATCCACGGCGCTGTCAAACGCATCCGCCCTAAACTCATGACCGTCGCCACCACCTTTATGGGTCTGCTACCGATCATGTGGAGCCTCGGCACCGGGGCCGACATGATGAAACGGGTCGCCGCCCCCCTCATGGGCGGCCTGGCCACCAGCTTCCTCCTAGAACTCCTCGTCTATCCCGCCATCTACCTGCTCTGGAAAAAGCGGCAGTTACCCAAGTAACAACACCGCCTGCGTTTCACTCCCGGTTCACGTCCAACCGCAACACACAATGCTCGCAATCGAGCACCCGCTGCCCCGGCATCGCCAAGCACTGCTTCGCAATCAAGTACAACCCCGCACGCGAGGTCGCCACCAATCCCGCCTCGCGAATCGACACCAGATGATGACTGATGCTGTCTGGCGTCTGCCCGATCCGTTCCGCGATCTCCACCACCATCAATTGCTCCCCCCAAAAAACTCAACTCCCGCCGAATCCGCCATAAATCGCCTCACGCCTGCCGGACAGCGGTAACTGGACGTATCCCTCATTCAATACAGCCCGATGCATTCACGGTGTCGGCAGGGGGTAATTTTGCGATTGCGTCCCGGACAAGATTGGTTATCTTTTCCGCTGCTTGCAGATAGAAGCAGTCCGCAGTGAGATTGGTAGATTGTCAGTCGCAGCCCAGTTGCTCGGTGACAGTCCGAAACCCGGGGGTGCCGGGAACAGTCACTGAGACCTCCTACCGCAGCAGAAGGAAAGTAAGAGAAATGGCTACCAAGCTATTCGTTGGCAATCTGTCATTCAACACCACAGAAGGTGAGATTCTCGACCTGTTCAAACAGGCCGGCAACGTCACCAAGTGCGAGTTGATCATCGACAAGTTCACCAACAAGTCTCGCGGCTTCGCATTTGTTGAAATGGGCTCCCAAGAGGAGGCCAACGCCGCGATTTCACAGTTCAACGGCAAGGAACTCGGTGGTCGTGCGTTGACCGTCAACGAAGCCCGTCCGCGTGAAGACCGTCCCCGTGGCGACTTCGGCGGTGGCGGTGGCCGTGGCGGTGGCGGCCGTGGGTTCGGCGGCGGTGGCGGCGGTCGCGGTGGCGATCGCGGCGGCGATCGCGGTGGCCGCAGTCGCTACTAAGTCGTTCGCGAGCATTTTCGCTCGATCCAAAGGCGTCTCGGAGCAATCCGAGACGCCTTTTTTTACCGCTTCGTCACCACAGTCGTTCGCCGACGGTGATCGTGTCGCCGGGCTGGACCTCGAAGGGCGTGACGCGGTCATCCTTGGCCATGCTGGCGGCATCCAGGCGAAAGATGCGTTTCTGCCCTTTGTCCATGCGCTGGACGAGGACCTTGCCGGGCGCGCTCAATCGCGTGTAGCCGCCGGCCATCGCAACGGCTTGGAGAACGTTGACCTGTTCATCGGGCGGCATTTCGTACGTACCGGGAGTCTGGACCTGGCCCATCACGGTGAATGCTCGGCGGGCGTACTCGACCACCGCCACACTGACTTGGGGATCAACAAGATAATCCGCCGCCAGCAACTGGCGGATCGCGCCGCCCGCTTCGGCGGCAGTTTGTCCGCCCACCTTCACTGACCCCAACAACGGCATCGCCACGGTGCCGTTCTCCGCGACACGGGCCCGGGTGTCCAAGTCGGGCTGCCGGTAAACCTTCACCTCGATCATGTCCTTCGGCGCGAGCCGGTAAGTTCTGTCGGCCGATGCTTCCGCCGGGCGGGCTTCCTCTGCGAGCAGATGACCGTTGCTGATGAACGCGACCAGCAACCATGCAATGAGCTGTGTTTTCATGACGTGTCTCCTAGAAGCCAGCGGACACCTCCAAGGTGACCTGATTGTTCTCGAAGCTCTGCGGGCCGACGGTGGAATCATTCTCCTGCCGCAGGTAGTAGGCCCCGATTGTCCAGTTGCGAAACTCGACGCCCGCACCGACGCGGGCAAAATAGAAGTCGTCCTCACGCGTGGTCACCAGGCCCGGCACGGAAGAACGATAGTCGCGGTTGTCGTAGCCACCCGCGAGACTGACAAACCAGCGTTGCGCAAACCGTTGCCGGATCTGGCCGCTCAAGCCCAGCGTGGTGTAGTCCAAGCCGTCAAACAGCACCGATGGCTCGTCGCGCGCGTGGGCCTCCAGCGCAATGGTCAGGCTGTCGCGCGGTCGCCAGTTGCCATTCAGACCGAAGACAGGCGTGATGACTGCGGAGCGGTCGCTGTCGAACTGCCGGAACTCAACGCCCGCC
>JBFZFE010000279.1:0-2731 GCA_041306525.1 Verrucomicrobiota bacterium
GTCCCTTGGGTTTGTCGGGCTGGGTGACGACAGCGACGACTTCATGGCCCGGCAGAGCGGCGACAGCTTCGAGGGAAGCGCAGGCCAATTCTGCCGAGCCCATGAAAACGAGGCGCATCACGGCTTAGTGCGGCATCGGCTTCATCTCGTGCGTGCGCCCGAGCAAGCCGGCAATGATGTCGTGCGCCACCGGCACGGGGCCGCCCTGCAGACCGTTGACCACGATCTGGAGATTGGCGGGATAATGATCGAGGACCGGCTTGGTCTCGGTCTGGTAGACCTTGAATCGGTTGCGGATCGTCGCTTCGTTGGCGTCGTCCTGCCGGTTTTCCTTGAGCGCGCGCGCCTTCATGCGGCCGACGATCTCGTCGAGGTTGTGCTCCACGGAGATGACGACGATCTTCTGCACGTCGAGGTACGGGTCCATCATCTTCGCCTGGGCGACGTTGCGCGGGATGCCATCGAGCACGAGGGTCTCGGTCTCGGGGTTGAACTTCTTGGCGGCGACCATGCGTTTCATGTGGTCTTCCCAGAGCCGCACGGTGAAGTCGTCGGGCACCAGCAAGCCTTTGCTGGAGTACTCGACGAAGATCTTGCCCAGCTCGCTCTGTTTATCGAGGGCGCGGAACAGGTCGCCACTGGCGACGTGGACGAAGCCCAGCAGGTTGCCCAGCCATTTGCCATGCGTGCCTTTGCCGCTGCCGGGGGCGCCCACCAGGAGGATCGATTTGTATTTGCTCATGTTTTTTCTCTTTGGTTGTCTCGGGGTAAACGATTGCGCGCGGATGGTAGGGATGCCCGGCCCGCTCGTCAAGCCCGGCAGCCGCGGGACCGGCTCAGAGCAATTCGTCGAGTTGCGCCACCAGATCGGCAAACCGCTGCATCGCGGCGTTGACCGGCAACGGCGTTTCCATGTCCACGCCCGCGCCGCGCAACAGCTCCAAGGGATACCGGCTGCCGCCGCCTTTGAGGAACCCGAGATAATCCGCCAGCTCGCGGGCCCCGCCGCCCAGCACGCGCTGGCTCAAGGCAATCGCCGCGCTCAGGCCGGTGGCATACTTGTAGACGTAGAACGCCCGGTAAAAATGCGGGATCCGCAGGCATTCGAGTTCCAACTGGCTGTCGATGACAAAGCGGGGACCGAAATACTGGTTCAACAACGCCCGGTATTCGCTGCGCAGCCGCTCGACAGTGAGCGGTTCGCCCGACTCCACCAACGCGTGAGTCCGTTTCTCGAACTCGGCAAACATCGTCTGCCGGATGATCGTGCCGCGGATCTCGTCGATGGCGTGGTTGATCAGATAGGCGCGCTCGGTCTTGTTGGCGGCCCGCTCCAGCAGATGTTGCAGCAGCAACTGCTCGTTGAACGTGCTGGCCACCTCCGCCACGAAGATCGTGTAGTCGTAGTACTGAAACGGCTGGTGCCGCGCCGAGTACCAACTGTGCATCGAGTGCCCCGCCTCGTGCGCCAGCGTGAAGACGTGATTGAGCACCTCGGGCTGATAGTTCATCAGGATGTAAGGCTGGCCGTCGTAGGAACCGGCCGAGAACGCCCCGCTCTGCTTGCCTTGGTTGGGATACCGGTCGCACCAGCGCCCCGTCGTCAACCCCTGCTGCAACGCCTGGCCGTATTCCGCCCCCAACGGCGCCAGCGAACCGACCACCACCTTGACCGCTTCGTCCCACGTGTGACGCTTCTGCAACTGGCTCAGGATCGGCACGTAGGTGTCGTAGTGATGAATCTGCTTCAGCTTCATCGCGCGGCGGCGCAGATCGTAGTACCGATGCACCGCCGGCAAGGCTTTGTGAACCGCGCTGATCAAGTTCTCGTACACCGCCAACGGCACCCGGTCGGGAAACAGCGCCGCTTCCAGCGCGCTGCCGAACTTCCGCGCCTTGGCGTAATACACATCCCGCTGCACCGAACCTTCGAGGCTGGCCGCCAGCGTGTTCTTGTGCCCGTCGTACTGCTCGTAATATTTCGCAAACGCCGCGCTCCGCACCGCGCGCTGGGGTGAATGCAGGAACCGCGAGAACGACGAGTGCCCCAGCTCCACCAACCGCCCCTGCTCATCCGGTACCAGCCCCCACTTCAAATCGGCGTCGTTGAGCTGACGAAAGATCTGGCTCGCCGCCTGCGCCATCTGGCCCTGCATCGCCAACAACTGTTCCTGTTCCCGGTCCAGCGTGTGCGGCCGGTACCGCAGGACCTTCTCCAACGCGATCCGCCACGGCTGGAGTTCCTTGGCCGCCAAATACCGGTCCATCTGCCGCCGGGCGATGGCCAGGATCTCCGGCTGCAGGAAGCTGCCGGCCTCGGCCGCCTGGGTCGCCACGTGCTGATACCGGCCCTTCATCCGCTGATAGGTGCTGTTGGCCTGGTCCTCGGTCGCCTTCAAAAACGCGTAGGTGCCCAACCGTTCCCCCGTCCGCGCGAAGTCCGCCTCAAACCGCAACGCCCGCGCCAACACCGCCGCACTGCGCCCGAGCTGGCCGCGAAACCGGGCAAACCGGCCCACCTGCTTGGACCACTGCGCGAACGCCTTCTCCCAGTCCGCATCGCTGGCGAACAGACTCCCCAGATTCCACTGATCCTGCGCCTTCACCTGTGCCCGTGCGGGCAATGTCATCGCTTTAGCCATGCCCACTACCTAGCAGAGAACACGCCGAAATCCGAATCTCGAAATCGACACCGTCGCCGCGGAGGGGAAATGAAACCACGAATCACACG
>JBFZFE010000280.1:0-16011 GCA_041306525.1 Verrucomicrobiota bacterium
GTGAACTTGTCGCAACGCTTCCAGGCGGAAATCCAAGTCTCACCAGCCGAAGCCTATTTGGCGTTACGAAACGCGAATCCCGCCCCGTACGCCGCCTACTTGGACATCGGCGATGCGCAGATCTTGTCATCCTCACCCGAGTGTTTTCTTCGGATCAACGACCGCGAGATCGTCACCCGTCCCATCAAAGGCACGCTGCCGCGCGACCGCGACCCAAACGACCTGTTGCGCTCGGCCAAGGACAATGCCGAGTTGCTCATGATCACCGATCTGGAACGCAACGACCTGGGGAAGGTGTGCGAGTTCAGCAGCGTGCATGTGCCCGACCTCGTCAGCGTGGAAAGTTACGCCACCGTTCATCACCTTGTTGCCACGGTCGCCGGTCGGCTGCGCCGCGGCGTCAGCCACGTGGAAGCGGTCCGCGCCTGTTTCCCGGGCGGCTCGATCACCGGCGCGCCGAAGATTCGCGCCATGCAGATCATCGATGAACTCGAACCGCACGCCCGTGGCGTCTACACCGGTGCCATCGGGTATTTTGGCTACGACGGTGTCAGCGACTTTAACATCGCCATCCGCACCGCGGTCCATCAGAACGGATGCTTGACCTTCCATGCGGGTGGGGGCATCGTCGCGGACAGCGAGCCCGCAGCCGAGTACGACGAAACGCTCGCCAAAGCGGAGGGAATTATCCGTGCGCTCGACCAATTACGCCTACGTCAACGGTCACTTCACACCGTCCACTGAAGCGCGGGTCAGCATCGACGACCGCGGCTTTCTTTACGGGGAAGGCATCTTCGAAACGATGCGCGTCTATGGCGGTCGCATCTTCCGTCCCATCGAGCACTGCGAACGCCTCGCCGCGGGTTTGCACGCGCTCGGTCTTGAATCGCCCTTTACCACGGAGGAACTGCGCGCCATCTGCCGCGCCCTGATCCGTTACAACAAAGTCGCCAGTGGCATCGCGCGCATCTTCATCACCCGGGGTGCCGTCGTCGGGACGGTCCGCGCCCAGGAGTTTCCCGCCCGAAGCATTCGCGCCCACGTGTCGGCGATCCGACTCGATCCGCACCTCGCGAAACTCAAATCGGCCAACCGGCTCCCTTACATTCTCGCGCAACGTTATGCTGAAGCGGCCGGTTTTGACGATGCCGTCCTGCTCAATGCCGCGGGTAAGGTCGTCGAGCTGACCACCAGCAATCTGTTTGTCGTCAAAGACGGTGAGCTGTTGACACCGCCCTTGGCCGACGGCCCGCTGCCGGGTATCACCCGGCACGCTGTCATGGCCTTGGCCCGGGAACAGAAGATACCGGTCCGCGAAACGAGCTTCACTCCTGAGTTGCTCGACACGGCTGACGAAGTGTTCGCCACCAACAGTCTGCGTGAACTGATGCCGGTTGCCTCTTGGTCCCGGCGTCGCGACGTCACGCAACGCTTGCACACAGCCTACCGGGAGTTGGTAGCTCACGAACTGAAGTAGCAACGGCGCGAAGTGTTTCTCAGTAAGCCCGGGCCATGATGACGCGTTGCGCGCTGGGTTGGCCGGTCAGGATACAGGTGCCGGCACCTTGGGCTTCGGCCGGTATCTGGTCGGCGAACGGGATGCAGCGGATGCTCGTCTCGTAACGCTTGGCCATCTCCTCTTCCTGATCGTGGGTACCGGCCCAGTGCGCCCAGGCGAAACCGGCATCGGGGCTGGCGAGGAACGTTTCGAGTTCGGCCAGGGAGTTGACGACGCGACTGCGGCGGGTGCGGAACGCGCGGGCGCGTTCGAGCAATTGGCTCTGAAGTGTGTCGAGCAGCGGCTTGATGCCGGCAATGGCTTCAGCGCGCGGCGCAAACGACTTCTTGCGTTTGCGCTGTTCCTGTTCGGTTTCGCCGGGCACTTCCAGCACAAAGCGGCGGACGATGCAGAGGCTGCCTTTCTCCAAATCTTTCGGGCCAATCTCGATGCGGACCGGCACGCCTTTGGCCTCCCATTCATAGTACTTGGCGCCCGGCATCATCGCGTCGCGGTCATCGAGTTTGACGGTCAATCCCTGCGCCTTGAGTTCGTCGCGAACCTTACCGGCTTCCTCCAGGACCTTGGCTTTCTCGGCATCGTTCTTGAAGATCGGGACGATGACAACGTGGATGGGGGCGAGCTTGGGCGGCAGCACCAGACCGTTGTCGTCGGAATGCGTCATGATCAACGCGCCGACGAGCCGTGTGGAAACACCCCAGCTGGTCGCATAGACGTATTCGCGCTGGCCTTCCTTGTTGAGAAACATCACGTCGTTGCCCTTCGCGAAGTTCTGGCCGAGGTAATGGCTCGTGCCCATTTGCAGGGCTTTGCCGTCCTGCATCATGCCTTCGATGCACAACGTGTCGAGCGCGCCCGCGAAGCGTTCGCCCGGCGTCTTGCGGCCCTTGATGACCGGCACGGCGGCAATGTTCTCGGCGAAATCGGCATATACGTCCAGCATCCGGGCGGTTTCCTCGACCGCCTCTTTTTCGGTGGCGTGGGCGGTGTGACCTTCCTGCCAGAGGAACTCCGCGGTGCGCAGGAACAGACGGGTGCGCATTTCCCAACGCACGACGTTGGCCCATTGGTTGATCAGCAACGGCAGGTCCCGGTAACTTTGGATCCAGTTCTTGTATTGGGCCCAGATGATGGTCTCGCTGGTGGGACGAACCACGAGCGGTTCCTCGAGCTTTGAATCGGGGTCCACCACCACTTCGCCGTTGATGGACTTGAGCCGGTGGTGCGTGACCACCGCGCATTCCTTGGCAAAACCTGCCGCATGTTGCTCTTCGCGGGTCAGGTAGGACAGGGGAATGAAGAGGGGGAAATAGGCGTTCACGTGGCCGGTGGCCTTGAAGCGGTCGTCGAGCTCGCGTTGCATCTTTTCCCAGATGGCGTAGCCGTGCGGTTTGATGACCATGCAGCCGCGGACCGCAGAATGCTCGGCGAGATCGCCGCGCTTGATGACGTCGAGATACCACTGGCCGTAATCCTGCGCTCGTGGCGTCACGCTGGCATTATCGGCGGCGGCTGGTTGTTTACCGGGTGTCTGCTGGCTCATGATGGGAATCTCCTGGTGAAAAAGGCCCCGCTTCTCTAGCGCAGACGAGGAGCTGATTCCAGAACAAAGCTGCGCCCGACAGGATTCGAGCTTCTATTTCCTCGATGCGACTCGTGGTGGTCATGAATTCGGCGGCGGGCGGGGCGACCGCTGAACAACGCGCTGTCGAGCGGGCGCTGCAAACAAAGGTGCTCACCGCGACAGGCACAGAGTTGCCGGTGCTGCTGCGGCATGTGGCAGAGGATGACGGGTGCGAAGTGATTGTGGTTTGCGGTGGGGATGGGACGGTGAGTCTCGTCGCTGCGGAATGCGTGCGGACCGGCAAGGTCCTCGGGATCATTCCGACGGGCACGCTGAACCATTTTGCCCAAGACGTGGGAATACCGGCGCAGATGAAGGACGCGGCGCGCGTCATTGTGGCTGGGCGAACTTCGCTGGTGGATGTTGGCGAAGTCAATGGCAGGATCTTCATCAACAATGTTTCCTTGGGTGTCTACCCCGCGGCGTTGCGCGAGCGTGACCGCCGGCAACAGCGGTTTGGCTGGGGCAAATGGGGCGCAATGGCCGCCGCCAGCGTGGCGGTGCTCCGGCAGTTGCCGCGTCACCGGGTGCGCTTGGTGATCGATGAGTGTCCACTGGACCGGAAGACTCCTTTTGTGTTTGTCGGCAACAACCTTTACGAGCTGGGCTTTGGCGAAATGGGCAAACGCGGGGCGCTCAATGCCGGCAAGCTCTCGGTGTTCGTTACACATCACCGTTCGCGGATCGGGTTGCTGGCATTGGCAGCGCGGGCGTTGGTGGGACGGCTCGACGAGGCGTCGGAGTTTGATTCGTTTCAAGCCCGGCAACTGACGCTGCAATGTCGGCGCGCCGAACTGGAGGCCGGTCTGGATGGTGAGTTGGTGCGGCTGCGGTCGCCGCTGCGGTTTCGGATTCGACCCGGTGCCTTGAGCGTGCTGACGCCATGAAGGTCATTGCGCACATCTCGGATCTGCATTTTGGGACGCAAGACAAGGCAGTTGCCGCTGTGCTGTTGCGAGATCTGCACGCTGCCACTCCGGATCTGGTGGTCGTGAGCGGTGACCTGACGCAGAGGGCCCGTTCCGGTCAGTTTCGCGCCGCCCGTGAATATCTGAGCCGGTTGCCGCAACCACGGTTGGTCGTGCCCGGCAACCACGACGTCCCGTTGTTTGATGTTTTCAGCCGCTTTGCGCTCAAGCTGCGCCGATACCAGGCCTTCATTACCCGCGAACTGAACCCGTTCTGGCATTGCGACGGGCTTGTGGTTCTCGGCCTGAACACCGCCCGTTCGGCAACGTGGAAGGAAGGCCGGATCTCGGCGCGGCAGATGGCGATGATCCGACAGCGGCTTTGTGGCTTACCGGATGGAACCTTTCGTGTGCTCGTCACTCATCATCCGTTTGTGCCGCCACCGGACGACCCGCAGTCGCGTGTCGTGGGGCGAAGCCGGTTGGCGTTGGCCGAACTGGAACGCTGTGGCGTTGATCTGTTGCTGGCCGGTCACTTGCACCGGGCTTACACGGGTGAGACACGGACGCATTATGTCGAGCGCAAGCACTCGATCCTGGTGGTGCAGGCCGGTACCGCCGTGTCGCGACGGGTGCGTACTGAGCCCAATGCGTACAATCTGCTGGAAGTCGAGCCGGCCAGCTTGACGCTTCAGGTGCGGCAGTGGAACGGGAGCGAATTTCTGACGAGCAGTGTGTCGCGATGGCAGAAGATCGGCAACAGCTGGCAGTTGGTCCGGCCGCAGGTGTAGCGGGAAAAACGAGTCGCCTTCGTGTCGTCAGGAGCAAGGAAATTGCGAATAGTCGCTTGACACCAGAAAAGTTTTGACCGCTCCCGGGGAAGGTGTATAAGTGCCGCAGGTCGTTCTGTGCGACCGAAACCAAGGAGGTTTGTAGAATGAACGTTGTACTGGCAGCCGGCTTGTGGACTGCAATTAAGCAGTCTGACTTGCAGGGACAGGTAATCGTGGGATTGCTGTTTCTCGGGTCGGCTTGGTCGTGGTCGGTGATGTTGACGAAGTGGCAGCAGTTGCGCCGGACCCGGGCATCGGGAAAGGAATTCCTGCGTCATTTTCGCCGGGAGCGGGATCCCCTGCATTTGTTCATCAGCAATTTCGATGTACCGCAGGGCCCGCTTTTCAACATTTACCGGCTGGGCGCCGAGGAGCTTTCATCGCAACTTGGCAATCACAAGAAAATCGGTGGCGGACGCGGCCCGGCAACGGGCGGCGCGGCTGGCATGCTGGCGCTGGAAACAGAGGCGGTCGCCAGCGAGCGGACCTCGGTCAATGTCGGCACGTTACGGAACGCCTTGGGGCGGGCAATTGACGCGGAGGTGATGACCTTGGAGGCGCACTTGCCGGTTTTGTCCACGGCGGTTCAAGGCGGACCCTTTCTGGGGCTGCTGGGGAGCGCTTGGGGCGTCATGAGCGTGTTCGGTGGCATGGCGGAGCAGGGGACGATGCGCTTGCAGGCCGTGGCGCCCGGCATCTCCGCTGCGTTGGCGGCGACGGTGGTTGGTCTGCTGGTGGCCGTGCCTTCGCTCTTTGCCTACAACTGGCTCGCGGCGCGGGTCCGACACCAGACGATGGAGCTGGAGGACTTCGCGGATGAGTTTGTGGCCGCCGTCGAGCATAACTACGTCACGCACACCACATGAGCCGTTCCCGGACACGCCGTTATGGGCATCTCGAAGAGATCAAAGAGATCAACGTCATGCCGCTGGTTGATTTGCTGCTGCAGCTCTTCATTGCGGTGATCATCTTTTTTCCGGTGGTTGAATACGGGATGAACATCAACTTGCCGAAGGGCACCACGTCGATGATCGAGCGTGAAAAGACGCGGACCATTTCCGTGGATCGGCTGGGCTACGTCTACATCAATGATGTCAAGAAAACACCGCAGCAGTTCCGCGACGAAATCAAAGTACTCGCCCAACAGAGCCCGTCCATCACTGTCTTGATCAAGGCCGATGAAGCCAACAATTACGGGGCCGTGATGAAGGTGCTGACGGATCTGCATGCGGCCAAGATCACGCGCATCGCTTTGCTGACACAGGAGGACGCCGCACGCACCCGATGAATTCGGTGGATCCAGTCTTGCGCCGCAATTTCATGGTTGCCGCCGTGATGCATGTGCTGATTGTTGGCGGGATCATCGCGTGGGAGACGTTTGCTCCGCAAAACCTCAACCGCACCCCTTCGATGGTGGAGTTGATCGTGCCAGCGGACATTCTCGGCGAATTACCGAAAGGGCCCGGCTTCGGGAAAGGCGCGTACACGCCGCCCCCCCGTCAGCCCGACGCGCCTTCCCATTCGTTCGGTGGCGTGGCGGCTGGCGGCCCTGATGACCCGCTTCCCAGCGATGAATCACCAGCGCCTGTGCCGGCTCCCGCTCCTGTGCGCAACGCTGTGACCGCCCCCAAAGCCAACACGAGCGAGATTGGGATCCCGCGAAAAACGTCGCCACCGAAAACGGCAACTGCTCCGAAGTCTGCTGGAAAAGCATCGGCAACCAAAACGACTGCCGCAGCTTCCAAGACGAAATCTGTGACTTCGGCCAAAGCCGGCAGCGGAACGTCGACCGGGGCGACGGGCGGACGCTCGGCTGACCAGATTCGGCGAGATTTCATGAGAGCGCTCGGTGGCGCAGCGACTGGCGGGACTCCGTATGGGGACGGGACTGTTGCCGGGGGCGGCAGCGGCCGCAGCAACGTCATTGGTTCACCAGACGGCTCGCCCGACGGCATGCCCGGTGGGGTGGGCCCCGGTTCGCCGCACTGGCAGTACTACGTGCATGTTCACGACAAGATGTATCAGGCTTGGGAGCAACCCGGCAGCATTCGCGATCGTGGTTTGATCGCCGTGGTGCAGATCAAAGTGGCACGTGACGGCAGCATCATTGAGGCAACGCTGAAGAAGTCATCCGGCAACCGTTTGATGGATGATTCCGCGTTGGAGGCGGCGCGCAAGGTAAAACTGCTCGAACCACCGCCCGCGCCGTTGGTGAAGGGGACGACCGCTGAGATCTCAATCGATTTTGAGATGGAGGGATGAAGGAATGAAGTGCCGTTGTTTCATGATGTTTGTCGCCGTCCTGGGCATGACGATCGGGAGCGCGACGGCGCAGGTCGTTGTGCGGAAGCCGTTACAGAAGAAATCGGTTGCGGTCAATGGCATCAGCGGCAACCAGACGCTGACAGAAGTGCTGCGCAACGACGTCCGCCTTTCCGGCTATCTGGGACTCGCCACGGGCACGAGTGCTGAGTTTGTTCAGGAAGGCAATGTTCGCCCTGACGGGATGATCGAGTGCCGTGTCACGCACGCATTCTCCAAGAAAGTCATTTTGGCGAAGGCCTACCCGACCAGCAGTGATTTGCGGCGGTTGGGGCACAGCATCAGCGATGACATCGTTTTGGCCATCACCGGTCAACGTGGCATTGCCCAGACCAAGATCGCGTTCGTGTTGAAGAAAGGCGGTGCGTCTGAGCTTTGTGTCATGGACTACGATGGTTTCAATGTCCGCCAGATCACCAATGATCGGCGGATCAGCGCACATCCGGAATGGTCACCCGATGGCGCCAAGATCGCCTACACCGGTTATCTGAATGGCTACCCGGATGTGGTGGAGATCAATCTCCAGTCGCGACAACGCCGGTTGGTCGCTGGGTTTCGCGGGCTCAACTCCGGTGCCACCTACTCGCCAGATGGAACCAGGTTTGCGCTGACATTGAGCAAAGATGGCAATCCCGAGCTGTATGTGCTGAATGTGGATGGCAGCGGCCTGCGACGCTTGACCAACACGAAAGGCGCGGAGTCATCGCCGTCTTGGACCGCCGACGGCCAGCAGATTACCTACGTCAGTGATGACCGCGGCAATCCGCAACTCTATTCCATCAGCCGCGACGGCGGGGAGGCGGTCCGCCTCACCATTCCGCCCGGGGCGCCGTCCTACAACACAGAACCCGCCTGGTCGCGACCGCCGGCAAGTTCAGACATGGCTTCGATGCTGGCATTGACCTCGCGCGTGGCGGGAAAGTTCGTCGTGGGAATCTTCGATCATTCCAGGCGGGAAGTGCGGCCATTGACGCTCGATGGTCAGGACAGTGAAGACCCGTCCTGGTCCCCGAATGGCCGCTTACTGGTGTTCAGCAAGACGCAGAACTGGCGTTCACGCCTGTATCTGCTTGACGTGATTACCGGCGAGCAACTAGATTTGCCCGCCGTAGATGGCAACGCGACTGAGCCGGCGTGGGGACCGTAGGCTCGGCGCTCAACAAACGTGGTTAGCTCCAAGGAGGCAACGAAGATGCAAAGCAGAATACTCACACAAGTGCTGGCGGTCACACTGGTCGCCGCAACGCTCACCCTCGGTTCAGGGTGCTCGATTTTCCAGAAGAAGAACAAAAACGCGCCCGGCAGTGGTGCGGGCGGCAGCTTGCCACCAACAACGGGCGGCATTGATCTCGGCAGCGGTGACAGCACCAGTGGCGGCCGGTTTGCCTTGGGATCGGGGACGGAACAGCGCGGGTTGTTTGCACCCGTTTATTTTGATTACGACAGCGCGCAGATTAAAAACCAACTGGAACGCGCCAAGGTTGTGGCAGTGGCCGATGCCTTGAAAGGCAACAGCAAGAAACTCCTCATCGAAGGGCACTGTGACGAACGCGGCACTGCCGAGTACAACCGGGCATTGGGCGAGCGACGTGCGCAGAACACGCGTGCGGAGTTGGTCCGCCTTGGCATCGATGGCAACCGCATCTCGACGATCAGCTTCGGCAAGGACAAGCCGGTGGACCTCGGTCACGGAGATACCGCCTGGTCGCGAAATCGCCGCTGCGAGTTCGTGTTGATCAACTAGCAACGCTGGATCAATTCGCTGACGCGGGCCATTGACAAGGGGGGGCGCACGACCTACGCTGACGCCCAACGAAAGGACTATCATGGGTAGTTTAGGCGGATGGGAAATTTTCTGGATTGTACTGGCCGTGTTGATTCTGTTTGGGGCCAAGCGCATTCCGGAGATGATGAAGGCGATGGGGCAGGGCGTGAAGGAATTCAAAAAGGCAGCCAAGGAAATCTCTACCGACGAAACGCCCGCGGCCGCGGAGCCGAAGAACAACACCGAGAAGCCGGCTTAAGCCGGTGGCCTTTGATCGTGTGAGAACAAAGTGCGCATGAGCGGCTCACACGAACCAGAATTGCCCTCTCCAGAGCCGGTTGAATCTGCGACCGGCGAGGTGAAGCCTTTCCTCGAGCATCTGGAGGATTTGCGCTGGATGTTGGCCAAGATGGTCGGCGTCCTCCTGGGGGGGATGATCTTGAGCTTCTCGTTTGCTCAGGAATTGCTCGGCGCCATCATCTGGCCCTTGTCACGCGTCGTGGATGATCCGAAACCGTTCTTGCGCACTTTGGAGGTTGCCGGCGGATTCACCTTGGCAATGAAGCTGGCCTTTTATGCTGGGCTGACGATCACGACGCCGCTGTTGCTCTACTTCCTTGCTGATTTCATTCTCCCCGCCCTGACCAGAAAGGAAAAGACGTTGTTGAGCCCGGCATTCACGGGAGGGGCCGCTCTGTTTCTGGCGGGGGGCTCACTCGCGTATTTTGTAGTTGTCCCGGCCGGGTTGCGCTTCTTTATCGGCTACAACAACTACCTTGGGATCAGCTCTGAATGGACGATTGACAACTACGTCGGGTTCGTCATGCACATGGTGCTGGCATTTGGCATCTGTTTTGAACTGCCGCTCGTGATCCTTTTGCTCGCCAAATTGGGGGTTGTCAGCGCTGATTTTCTGCGAACAAAGCGTCCCCATGTGATCGTCATCATCCTGATCCTGGCCGCCGTCGTGACGCCCACCACCGACCCGTTTAATATGGCCATGCTGGCGGTCCCGATGGCCCTCCTCTATGAGGGCTGCGTCTGGATTGCTTGGTGGATGGAGCGGAAGCAGCGCGCGAGGAGTTGATCGGATCGCTGCTGAGGAACGACTTTCAGATGAAGTCGTTGATCAGGTTCTCCAGCATCTCTTGGCGGCCACTGGCGTTCGGCGCGGCCTCCCCCTTGGGCAGGATATAGGCCTCCAGTTCATCAAAGCCGACTTTGCCTTCTTCGATTTTGGCGCCGATGCCCTTGTCCCACGACGCATAGCGGGCCTTCAGCATCTTCTCCAGGCGTCCGTCGGCCCGGATTGCAGCGGCAATCTTCAGGCCCCGGGCAAAAGCATCCATGCCGCCGATGTGCGCGTGGAAGAGGTCCACAGGCTCGAAGCTCTCGCGTCGCACCTTGGCATCGAAGTTCAGGCCGCCCGTTTTGAACCCGCCGATGCCCAGGACAACGAGCATGATCTGCGTGGTCAGGTAGATGTCGGTGGGGAATTGGTCTGTATCCCAACCCAGCATCGCGTCGCCCACGTTTGCATCGATGGAACCAAGGGCACCGGCATCTGCCGCGACGGTCAGGTCGTGCCACATCGTGTGGCTCGCCAAGGTCGCGTGATTGGTTTCGATGTTGAGTTTGAAATCGCTGAGCAAACCGTATTGGCGAAGGAAGTTCAGACAGGCGGCGGCATCAGAATCGTACTGGTGCTTGGTCGGTTCCTTCGGCTTGGGCTCAATATAGAACTGCCCCTTGAAGCCGATCTGCTTTTTGTAGTCGACAGCCATGTGCAGCAAACGGGCCAGATGATCCAGTTCACGCTTCATGTTGGTGTTAAGCAGCGTCGAATAACCTTCCCGTCCACCCCAGAAGACATAACCCAAGCCGCCGAGTTCCTTGGTCACTTCCATCGCCTTCTTGACTTGTGCCGCGGCGAAAGCGAACACGTCGGCGTTGCAGCTGGTCGCAGCGCCGTGGACAAAGCGGGGATGACTGAACAGATTGGCCGTGCCCCAGAGCAACTTGATGCCGGTACGTTTCTGTTCTTCCTTGAGGACCTTCACCACCGCGTCGAGATTGGCGTTTGTCTCGGCCAGTGAAGCGCCTTCCGGAGCCACATCGCGATCATGGAAGCAATAGAAGGGCGCCCCCAGCTTGTCCATGAACTCGAATGCCACACGCGCGCGGTTCTGCGCATTTTCAACCGTATTGGAGTGGTCGTCCCAAGGACGAATCGCGGTGCCTGGGCCGAACGGATCGCCACCCTCGCCGCGGAATGTGTGCCAGTAGGCGATGGCGAACCGCAGTTGGTCCTTCATCTTTTTGCCGGCCACTTTCTCCTCGGCGTTGTAGTGTTTGAACGCGAGTGGATTGCGTGACTTCGGTCCTTCGAATTTGATCCGGCTGATTTCCGGAAATGCGACGATGCTCATATTGTCCTCATTCGGTAAAATGGTTGCCCAGCCTGCGCTGATTGCGCGGGAGTTTGTCAGCAGGGACGCGGATTGTCAAAAACGATTTCCCCGCTCAACGCTGCGGACGCTTCTCGATCCTCTCGATTTTC
The DNA here is from genome assembly GCA_041306525.1 of Verrucomicrobiota bacterium. Taxonomy (GTDB): domain Bacteria; phylum Verrucomicrobiota; class Verrucomicrobiia; order Palsa-1439; family Palsa-1439; genus JBFZFE01. The sequence goes on from JBFZFE010000280.1 coordinate 11,532, forward strand.
TGGGCAATCATAGGGGGCTGTGCGTAGGTGTTGTTGACTTTGCCGTCAATCAGTATGTCGATGGCATACCCAAGTTGTTTGCCGTGGAAAATGGCGGCACTTGTGCGGTTGGTTCGACTGGCTCTGCCGGCAGCACTCCGGGGGTCGATGTAATCGGGGTTCCGCGGGTCGTAAGGGCTGTTTGGATCATACGTGCCAAACGGGCGGACTTCACGCCGTTGCATCGGATCGAGATAAACCCGGGTGGTCGTCTTCCGGATGGAATCATCCTCATACAGATACTTCCAGACGACTTCCACCTCCACAGCACCCATGCCGGTGTTGCGCACCGTCGCGATGTCTTGACCTTTGATGGTGTCGACGACGATGGAGACCTGACGGTGCATGATCTTGGGTGGCGGAGGCACAAACAGCATGTTGGTCTTCGGCTGCGTGACGACTGCCACGATGTTTGTCTCCACAGGTTTGACTTCGGGAACAGCCGTCAAGGCGGCGAGTTCCTTTTCCTTGGCTGTCAGCAACGCCAGAACTTGGATCTTCCCGATTTGCCGAGCGATCTCCGTGGCCGTGAGCCCCTCCGGGGTCCGCTTGGTGATGCTGGCGCCTCGTTGGATCAGGAACTCGACCAGTACGTCGTCGCCTTGTTGGGCCGCCATGTGCAGGGCCGTCATGCCCGTGAAGTCCGTCGCTTCAATGTCAATGCCGCGATCCAGCAACATCTTCAACATTTCCGGCTCGGCTTGAACCAGCGCAGCGGTGTGGAATGCATTGCGGCCTTTGGGACTTGTCAGCTTCAGGTCAGAGCCACGCTCGACGAGGTAGGCGGCCATGACATGTTGCTTGCGCAAAATGGCCGTAATCAGCGGCGTCATGCCAGCGGAGTCTTTCGCATCAATATTGGCCCCGGCCAGCAACAAGAGATTGACGAGGTTGGTGTGTGAGGTCCAAGCCAGCTTGTGCAGCAAGGTCTGGTTTCCATCATACCGTTTCGTCGGCAAATCGGGCTCGGCGATGAGCGCCTGGCGCAAGGCCTCCACATCTCCCTGTGCAATCGCCCGTTCAGGCTCAAACTGCACCTTCTTCGGCGGCGCACTGGTTTTCTTGGGCGGCGGCGGTGGTGGTTTGCAGCCCACCAAAGCGGTGATCATCAACGTGGTCGCGAAAATCAGCACCACACGGAAGCGCAGTCGATACACTCCGTGTCTTGTCGAAAAATGGCCTGAGTTCATGTTGTGTATTTACAATCGGTTCTGCGGTTTGACCAGCAAATTGGGGCAAAAACTTTTCCTTTTATCCGGCTTCACCGACCTGCTACATACTGGCCATCACGGAGGCATTCATGGCACGTTTATTCCTTGGACTTGATTCCAGCACGCAAAGTCTTTCGGCAATCGTCATCGATTTCGATGCGCGGAAGATTGTTTACGAGAAGTCCCTTAATTTCGACAGGACATTGCCGCGGTTCAAAACACAAGCCGGCACATTGCGCAGCGACAGTCCGCTCGTGATTCACAGCCCGCCGCAGATGTGGGTGGAAGCGCTCGACCTGATGTTTGCGACGATGAAACAGGACGGCGTGGCGTTGGACCAGATTCAAGCCGTCGCGGGCAGCGGACAGCAGCATGGCTCGGTTTATCTGAACCACACTGCCGCCCAGTCCCTCGCCAATCTCAATCCCGCCAAGAGCCTGAGTGACAACCTTGCCGGCGTCTATGCCCGGCCGACATCCCCCATCTGGATGGATTCATCCACCACGACGGAATGTGAAGAAATCCGCACCGCTCTCGGCGGCATCCAGGCGACCGCCCAAGCTACTGGGTCCGATGCCTTCGAGCGTTTCACAGGGCCGCAGATCCGCAATTTCGCCAAACAGGAACCGGCCAAGTATGACGCCACCACGAGCATCGCTCTCGTCAGCTCCTTTCTGGCCGGTATTATCGCCGGCAAGATTGCGCCCATCGACCACGGCGACGGCGCGGGCATGAACCTGATGGACATCAAGAGCAAGACGTGGAACCGGCGGGCGGTGGAGGCGACCGCGCCCGGCTTGCTCGCAAAACTGCCGCCGCTCGCTGAGTCAGCGCGCGTCATCGGCCCGGTCAGCGCCTACTTCGTGCGCAAATACGGCCTCAATCCGAACGCGATGGCGCTTGTCTGGTCCGGCGATAATCCCTGTAGTCTCATCGGGCTTGGCCTGATCGAGGACGGCATGATCGCCGTCAGTCTCGGCACCAGCGACACGTTGTTCGGTTGCATGAAGCATTGTCGGGTTGATGACCATGGGGAAGGGCATGTGTTCGGCGCCCCCACCGGCGATTACATGACTCTGGTCTGTCTCAAGAACGGTTCGCTGGCGCGGGAGAAAGTGCGCGATTTGTACGGACTTGATTGGGGCGGCTTCAACGCGGCCCTCCAGTCCACTCCGCCCGGCAACGGCGGCAGGTTCATGTTCCCTTGGTTCGATGCGGAGATCACGCCGCGCGTAACGCGACCCGGTGTCCGCCGTGCCGGCCTCGACGAGGCAGACGTGGCCGGCAACTGCCGCGCAGTGGTTGAATCCCAGATGCTCGCCCTGCGGCTGCACACCCAGTGGATGCAGGTCAAGCCAACGCGCGTCCATGCCACGGGCGGCGCGTCGGTGAACACCAGCATCCTACAGGTGATGGCGGATGTCATGAACTGCCCGGTGGCGCGCATGGAAGTGGCGGCAAGCGCCGCGCTTGGAGCTGCCTTGCGGGCGGCACAGGGCTGGCTGGCTCATCACGGCAAAGCTCCCGGCTGGGACAAGATCGTCCGCGGTTTCACTGACCCGGTCCCCAATTCGGAGATTCAGCCGAACCGCAAAGCCGCCAAAGTCTACGATGAGCTGATCGAGAAATACGCGGCCGCTGAACGCACCGCGATCCAGAGCTGATGCCCTGGCGCGTCAGGTCTTCAGGTCGTAGAGGTCAGCCGTGATCCGGTTGATCAACGGTTCACCTTTCCGGTAAGCCGCCAAATTATAGGTCACGTACTCGCGCAGGGATGGTTTGGGCTGTTGCCCAGGCGGATAGCCTTTGCCGCCCCCGATACCGTGCAATGTGAGAACGCTGCCGGGGTGGGCTGCCAGCGGCGAGCCCGCCCAATCCCATTTCTTCTCATCCCGAATCACATCAATGCCCGCCAATAGCTTGCCGGCCCCGACCAGTTCTCCCAACGCCTGTTCGTCCACGATCTCGCCGCGCGCCGTGTTGACGACAATGCCGCCCTGCGGCAGCAGTTCGAGCAACTCGCGCGTCACCGAGTCCTTTGTCTGTGCATTCAACCCGCAATGCAGGCTGATGGCCTGGCAGGTGGAGAACAGTTCCCGCAACGAGTCGCAGCGGCGGATGTGCGGCGGCAGATCCTTGGCATACGGATCATAGATCGCCATCTTCGCGCCAAAAGGCTCCAGCATCCGCGCCATGTGCCGACCGATCGGGCCGAACCCATAGAGTCCGACATCCATGCCTTTGAGCGAGCAGCGGAACGCCTGGTGGATGCGCAGGTCGGCCCCGCCCTTGGCATGCGCGTTGAGGGGCACAAGTTGTTTGAGCATGCAGAGCAGCAACGCCATGGCTCCCTCGGCCACGCCATCCACTTCGTCGCCCCAGTTCGTCACCAGCAAACCAGCTTCGATCAAGGGCTTCTCAATGTAGGGACGAATCGACCCGTACGAGTGGCAAACATACCGGAGCTGCCCAAAATCCTGGGCCAGTTCCACGGGAAACTTGGGCGAACTCCGTCCGATCATCGCCACCTCGACCGAACGCATCCGCGCCAGTTGCGCGGCTCCGTCGAGCTGTTTCCAGTCGTTGAAATTGTGGACATCGAAATCGCGTCGCAGCTCCGTTTGTATCTCCGGGGCCTGAAACAGCGGGTCAGCGGCGAAAATGCCGAGTTTGATCATGCGGCGCATTTAACCGAATGGATTGCGAATTTACAACACCACACTTTTCCCGCAGAATGACGGGCCATGAAAATCTCCTTCTGCAGCATTGGCTTCCAGAAGCACAAATGGAGCAGCCCGTTGACCATCGAGCAGCCGCTGCGCGAAATCCTGCCGGCCATTGCCGCGGCCGGCTGTGACGGCGTTGAAATCTGGGAACCTCACCTCCGCTTCCTCGACGCAACGGAACTTGCCGAGATCGCCCGGCAGCTTGCCGACTTGCGCTTGGAGGTGGCAATGATCTCGCCCTATTTCAACTTCACGACCAGTGACGAAACCGCCGCCCAGAGCCTGGCCGATGCGCGCCGTGTCCTGGCGCAAGCCCGGCAGCTTGGTGGACGTGCCATTCGTGTCTTCACCGGTAAGACCGCCAGCAAGGATGCCACGCCCGCGCAATGGCAACGCACCACCACCAGCCTCCAACAACTGGCCGATGAATCTCTCGCCGACGGCATCCAATGGGTGGCGGAGATCCATGCCTGGAACCTGATGGACACCGTCGAAAGCACCCAG
>JBFZFE010000281.1:0-2984 GCA_041306525.1 Verrucomicrobiota bacterium
TGCAGGCTTGATCGATGATGTGGACCAGCCGGTAACGCCAGGGGGAGGTGCCGGTCAGGCGCGCAAACTTCTTGCGGAATGTTTCGGGCGACATGCCAAGCCGTTGCGCGACGTTCTCGACGTATAACTCGCCTTCAAGATTCGCCTCCAACCGCGTGCGGGCTTTCCGCACCCATTCCTCATCGACATCGGCGCGATGGGACAACGTCGGGCCGTACTGGTGGGCGATGTCGGGGAACACGATGATGAGGTCGCCGGGCCGCAAGAGCGTCAGTTGGCGCTGGGCGTTGCGGTACTCGCCGTTGCCCAAAGAATACACGAGCGCATAACTGCCATAGACGCGCAACGTTTCACGGGGAATGCCGGCACCGCAACTGATAATCCCGCCCAGCGCGACGTTTCCCAACGGCGTGCCGGTGGCGCTCTGGTGGAACTGGCGAGTGGCGCGTGGGGTCGGCATGGTGACCAGAAAGTACATGGCTTTGCCCACATCGGCCATTCCATTCTGGCCGGCAACGTTTACGGTGCGCCCATGAACTACAAGGTCAGCCCCGAGCAGATCCGCAGTTACCGGGAGAACGGATTCATCGCGATCCCCGATTTCCTGAGCACGACTGAACTGAACCAGTGGCGCCAGGCCACCCAGGAGGCCGTCGATCAGCGGCTGGCGAGCAAGTACGGGCTGAACAACCAGACGGAGGATCGCACGGATTACTAGCGGCGCGTATTCACCCAGTGCTTGCGCCTGGCCGATACCCATGCGGGGATGCGTGAGTTGATCTACGACAAACGCATTGCCGAGTTGATCGGCGCCCTTGCCGGCGTGAATGGAATCCGGGTGTGGCACGATCAGGCGTTGTTCAAGCCGCCGCATGGCAACCCGACCTCGTGGCATCTCGATACGCCGTACTGGTCATTTCACTCGCGCGACGCGCTTTCGATCTGGATCGCGCTGGACGACGCGACCATGGCCAACGGTTGCATGTGGTACCTGCCGGGCACGCACAAGACGGCGCGCTTCGACAATGCCGGCATCGGCCCGAACATGGGCGACCTTTTCACGATTTACCCCGAGTGGTCGAAGATCAACCCGGTCGCCGTGCCATTGCCGGCCGGCGGCGCGGCGATTCACAACGGGCTTTGCGCCCATGCCGCGGGCGCCAACATGACGCCCGGTTCGCGTCGCGCAATGACCTGCGCCTACATGCCGGACGGCTGCACATTCAACGGCCAGAAGAACGTTTTGCCCAAGGCGATGTTTGAGCGGCTCAAGCCCGGTGACCTGTTGAACGACCCGCAGCAGAATCCGCTGCTCTGGTCGCGGACCGCCTAACGCAATTTCAAGGGAGGAAGCAGATGAAGACCGAGACCATGACCCCGCGCGAGCGTTGGCTCGCCGTGTTCAAGCGCCAGACGCCGGATCGCGTGCCGATGGATTATTGGGCCACGCCCGAAGCCACCAACAAATTATTGGAGCATCTGGGCTGCGACTACGACACGATGTTGCAGCGGCTGCACATCGACACCCCGCTCAACGTCGGCGGCCGCTACGTCGGCCCAGCACCGAAGGAAGGCGAAGACATCTGGGGTTTGCGGCGAACGAAGATCAGCTATGGCACCGGCACCTATGACGAGACGCTGAACGCCCCGCTGGCGCAATACAGTTCCGTCGCGGAAATCGAGGCGAACTACCAATGGCCGAGCCCCGACTGGTGGGATTACGCGCACTTGCCGGCTCAGATCAAGGGCCAGGAACACCGCGCCATCCGCGGCGGCGGCAGCGAGCCGTTCCTGCACTATTGCTCGCTGCGCGGCATTGAACAGGCGTTCATGGATCTCGCCTGCGAGCCGGCGATCGTGGACTACGTCTTGGACAAACTGTTCGGCCTGGCCTACGAGAACACGCGCCGCATTTTCGAGACCATTCCCGGCCAGGTCATGTTCAGCTACATCGCCGAGGATCTCGGCAGCCAACATGGCCTGCTCATGTCGCACGATCACATGAAGCGCTATCTGTTCCCGCGCATGAAACGGATGATCGATCTCGTCCACCAGAATGGCGCCTATGTGTTTCATCACGACGACGGTGCGATTCGCGACATCATTCCCGACCTGATTGAGCTGGGCATCGACATCCTCAACCCAATCCAGTGGAAGTTGCCCGGCATGGACCGCGAGGGATTGAAACGGGATTTCGGCGCCAAACTCATCTTCCATAGCGCCGTGGACAACCAATACACTTTGCCATTCGGCAGCGTCGCCGAGGTCCGTCAGGAAGTGGAAGAGAACCTGCGCATTCTCGGCGCGGGTGGCGGTTACATCCTCGGCCCGTGCCACAACATCCAAGCCGTCAGCCCGCCCGAGAACATCGTCGCGTTGTACGAAGCCGGCGACGACCTCGGCGGGAGCCGGTAGCCGTTGTTACTGGCTCAGGCCGGCGAGGAACTTCCCAAACTCGTCTTCTTTCACCCCGACGACGTGCCGCGCCTCGGGATACGCTCCTGATTCCACTTCGCCGCGGAACTCCGTGAACGCCTGCCGCATCAGGCCGCGAATCCGATCGTATTCCGGCTGGAGATTGACGTATTGCTTGGCGTGACGCGGGACGTGGCCGCGGTTGGTGCCGAGCAGGTCACACGCGAACAGGTATTGCGCATCACAACCGGTCCCGCTGCCCATCGAAATCACGCAGAGGCTGGTGCGCTTGGAGATTTCCGCGGCGACGCGATGCGGGACGAGTTCCATTTCGACGCCGATGGCGCCGGCTTCCTCGTAGGCCTTGGTGTGCCGGTAAACCTCCAACGCTTCGTCGGCGGTCTTGCCAATCGCGCGCGGCCCGCCGATCCAGTTGGTCCGGTAAGGAATGAACCCGACATGGCCGATGACCGGGATGCGGACGTCGGCCATGGCCCGAATGCGCTCCATGCTGTGGGTGCTGCAATAGATGGCGTCGGCGCCTTGGTCCATCGCATCGAGGCCGAGGT
>JBFZFE010000282.1:0-2922 GCA_041306525.1 Verrucomicrobiota bacterium
GCTCAAGCGCGCCAATACAGGCACGCTCACCCAGTGCCCAGCGATCCGCACCGCATCCAACACGCACGCCACTCTGCCAGCTGCCGGCAGATTTGTCTGGTGCCATTCTTTGCGGGCAATGTTGAGCCGCTTCCCGCCGCACTCCATAATAATGCCCCCTGGCTCACGACGCCCCACGGCCCTTTGGAGTGCGCCGGCAGAGCCTCACCATTACCCGCAAATATTGGGACTAGACAAATCGTCCGGTCGATGGAAGAGTGCCGCGCGTGTTGGATGCGGTACGGATAGCTGGGCGCTGGGTGAGCGTGCACGTCTTGGCGCGCTTGAGCCGCCGTGCCCTCGGCGATGATCCGCCTCCGCGGCAGACTCTGCTCCGGGATTTCTGCCGGGCGACGCACTGGCACAATCGCAAGGGACAATTGTGTTTGGCTTCGGCCAACGTCGCCCTGAAGCGATTGGAACAGCGCGGCTTGGTGCGCTTGCCCCCGCCGGCACCGCGCCAGGCCCGCCGTCAACCTCGCCAATTGGTCGATGATGGCAAGGCTTTGCCCGCCGTGCCAGGGGCGGGGGCGTCCTTGAAGGAAATCCGGCTGCAACTCATCCAAGACCAGCACGATCCCGATCACGGGCTTTGGAACCGGTTAATCATTCGCGAACATCCTTTGAAGGGCGCGCCGTTGGTGGGCGCCCAATTGCGTTACCTCATCCGCAACCAAGAGTCGATTGTCGGGGCCTTCGGAGTGGGTCCCGCCGCCTACTACCTGGAGTGTCGCGACGGGTGGATCGGCTGGGACGATACCACGCGCCCGGCCAACCTCAATCAAGTCCTGGGTTTGTCGCGTTTCCTCATTCGTCCGGGCCTCCGATGGCCCAATCTGGCGTCGCGCTGTTATCGGTTGCTCTTGGAGCGGGTGGCCGAGGATTGGCAGGAGCGCTACGGCGTCAAGCCGGTGCTCCTCGAGACCTTTGTGGATCGGAGCACGCAGACGGGCAAGTCGCTCTCGGCGGCCAATTGGCAGCGGCTGGGTCAGAGCCAGGGCCGCGGTCGCAGCAGCCCCTCGGTGAAGGTGCGTCCCAAAAGCACCAAAGATGTCTGGGTCTATGAGTTGGTTCCCCAGGCCCGATCGTGTCTGCGGCGCGGGGCCAACCCACCGGTGGTGCCCCGTTCGATCTTTTGCGGGTTGGAGGGAGACTCCTGGACGCAGGTCGAATTGGATGGGTTAGCGCTGGGGGACCGGCGCCTGGAGCGGCGCTTTGAACTCATGCTCCGTGCGCGATGGAAACATCCGGAGCGGAGTTTCTTCCGGAGCTTCGGTTCGGCGGCCGCCGGCAAAGCCGCCTATCGGCTGGTTGAGAGTTCCCAAGCCGAGATTTCCTTCCAGAGCCTGTTGGCCCCGCATGCGCACCAGACGCATCGGCGCATGGCGGCCGAATCGCTGGTGGTGCTGGCGCAGGACACGACGGCGCTGAGCTACAACACGCTGCAGGCGACCACGGGGCTGGGCGCGGTGGGCGACGATCGCAACCCTGGCCGCGGGCTTTGGCTGCATAGCCTGCAGGCCTTTCGCCCCGATGGCATCCCCTTGGGTTGCAGTTGGGCCAAGCTGTGGGCGCGGGAGGGCGAGTCGGACACTGATCGACGCAATGAGCAATCGGTTTGCGAAAAGGAAAGCGGCCGGTGGATCGAGGCCCATCAGTGCGCGGCCCGGTTGGCCGGGGCAATGCCGCAAACCCAGTTGACGGTGTGCGGGGATCGGGAGTCGGATATTTTTGAACTGTTCGACCAGAGCCAAGCGGCGCCGAGCAACCTGCACCTGCTGGTGCGCGCCCAGCATGATCGGCTGCTGACGTGCGGTCAAAAGTTGTGGCAGCAACTCCTGGAACAACCTGTTGGGGGAACGTTGCGGGTGCGGGTTCCCCGGCGCGGCGATCGTCCGGCGCGCGTGGCCACCTTGGAGGTGAGGTGGTCGGCCATTGAGGTGGAGTCCCCGCGCGTGGCTTTGAAGAAGAGTTGGCAACCGATCCGCCTCTACGCGGTACTGGCGCGGGAAATCGACCCGCCCAAGGGCCAGGAACCGATCCAGTGGGTGTTGGTCACGGATTGGAAAGTCGATCACTTTAAGATGGCGGTGCGGATGATCCAGTGGTACAGCGTTCGTTGGGGCATTGAGTGCTGGCATCAGGTCCTCAAAGATGTTTGTAAGGTTGAGAAACGGCAGATGGAGAGCGCCACGGCACTGGAACGTGCGGTGGTGTTGGATATGATGGTGGCGTGGCGTGCTTTGTTGTTGTGTCGCTTGGGCAAGCAACACCCGGCGTTACCAGCCTCGCTCTATTACTCGGAGGAGGAGTTGGCGGTGTTGGAGGTCTATAAAAAAAAACTTCCCCAGCATGCCCAAGCGGTCGTGAGCGAACCGGCGGTTCCAGCGCAGCTCGCTGCGCCAAGCCCCGGGAAGCGTGAGGCGCCTGCCAGCGCCCCGGACCGTCCGCAGGCTCAGGCGTCATCCCGGTCGGCGCTGAGCCTCTTGCAAGCCAACATCCTGGTAGCGATGTTAGCCGGTTTTTGGGCGCGCAAGAGCGACGGACATCCCGGACCCAAACTCGTGGGTCAAGGGTTGATGATATTGGCCGAGTTGGTCAACTACCGCACACTCACGGGCCGTACGCCCAACACGCGACCCTTCCGATCAAAGCGTCCGCGCAAACCTGGGTAGCAATTTGCTATGTCCGGGTTTTTCCGGGCAATGTTGAGGCTCTGCCGGCGCACTCCAAAAGGGCCGGGGGATTATGGAGTGCGGTGGCAACCGAAGGGCGACACCGCTTTGGCTGAGATGGCGGAGGCAAGTCAGCGAAGCGCAGCGATGGGTTACGGAACGAAGTCAAAGCGCCGTCGGCGCTGGCGCTCTGCCGGCGCACTCCAAA
>JBFZFE010000283.1:0-5163 GCA_041306525.1 Verrucomicrobiota bacterium
CACCGCTTTGTTGGGGTGACAAGCAAAGGTGCGATGGACTCAGAGCTGTTGCTGCCGCAGCGTAGCGCAACGCAACAGATCGGCAAACGAATGCAATTGGAGTTTGAATTTGATGCGGCGGTAGAAGCTTTGGACAGTCTTGGGATGGATTTCCAACTTCTTGGCAATCTGCCTCGTATTCAGGCCCTGACTGAGCAAAGTAAGCACGTTTCGTTCGCAGTGGCTGAGTTCACTCCGCCTCTTGGAGCGGGTGGCGCCCGTTCGACGAAAAGATTCCAAAAGACGGTTCCGCACCTGGTCATTCGCGAAAATACCGCCTGATAGAATCGACTTCAGAGCGGTTGGGATCAAACTGGCTGCGTCTTGTTTGTAGAGGAGCCCACGGGCCCCAGTGCGGATCGCCTGTTCACCGAGAATTGGATCGCGGGCGCCGGTGAGCACCAGCACTGGGATTCGAGGAAGATCGCGTCGCAACGCGAGCAAATGGTCCAATGAAGCCATGCCGTCGAAAATGATGTCGGTCACGATGACATCCGGCTGTATTTTATGGCAGATTTCCACGCCCAATCGCGGGTCGTGGGTCTCGCTGACCACACGAAACTGTCGGTTGGTTTGTAAAATACTGCGCAGGCCCGCGAGCAATATTGGCGACTCATCGACGAGGAACACTGATCGGGTAATGGAGTGGTTCTTGGCTTGGCTCGGCCGTTTTTTGGCTGTTGAGGAATGCAATTTGTGGCTCACTTCAGTCTCTCAGATAATGCAGGATGGCCGCAGTTGTCGCGGCGACCATAAAAACAAAATAGGCGATTCGCGCTTCAATATTTTTTCGGGGCTTCATTTTGGATTCTGTAAACCGGGGTCGAGAAGTTTGGTATTGCTGGGCTTGGCAAATTCACGGGGTGCTAAATTGATGGCTTTGTAAATATCGGCGGACAGTTTCTCGAGCATCGCCGGTGACGGAATGCCCCGGCCGTATTGGAGAGGCGGCAAATTGCGTTCAAGGCTCAACTGACCACTGGCCCAAAACTTCAGCCCATTGTGATCGGCTCGAATGCGGGCAATCCACTCGGCGCCAGCGAATCCCGCCGCCAGATCATCCAAGTCATAGTCGCTTCCATGGCCCTGGTCGATTTCCTCCTTGGCCAGACTGGCGATCCGTCCGGCGCCGCTGTGGTATTCAATAAGCGCGGCAGAGAGGAAATGTAACGCCAGATCGGCCCGCTGTTGCAGAAGCGGTCGGCCGCCCTGTTGCGTCCACAACCAAAGGCCAAGCAGGACATCTCTGACATCGTCTGTTTGGGTACATGCTTGCTGGAGTGCCGTGCTGAGTTCGGGTTTGGCCAGTTCGCCGCAAACGGCGGCCACTCGTTGCACCTGCGCAGAGGGCTGCCAGACCTGCCCCTCTTCCTGGGGAGGCTGCGGCCACTCGATGTCTGCCCATTGCTGCGGAGTCAGGGTTTTGGTCCAAGCGTGATCCAGCATGACGGCTTTTTTGGAATGGCCAAGATCAATCAACATCTGGCGCATCACTCGCCACATCTTCTGGTCGTGTTGCCGTTCGGTTTCCAACGGCGAGGTTTGAGCGGGCAAGATAATGGCGCCAACCCAAAGCAACAGGAGCACCGCAATGGTCAACAGGAGCACCGCACTGGTCGGTCCGTTGCCAACCAGGGGCTTGTTGCGGCAATTCGGTCTCGCCCACCTGCGTTTTCCGCTGCCCTTGGTATCGCGCTCTCGATCGTTGTTGTTTGCGGGCGGTTGGACATCGTTCGCTGCGGGTTCGGCCATCGGGATTGAGACCTGCCCCTGTTTGCCAACCCCGTTGGCAACTGCCGCGCTCACCAGGCCGCCGGCGGTCTCGCTGGCCAATCGCAATTGCTGGCAGGTCAAACCATCTTTGCTCAGCAGCAACGCGCCCAGCGACTCAAAATCCATTGGCATCAATTTCTGCGGCCATGCTGAAACAACAACACAGGGCATCCACTGGCCATTCGTACGCAGCCACTTCAGCAGGTCGCCGCCCGATTGCGTGGGCAGTCGCCAATCCAACACGACCAAGTCGTACTGGGTTCTGAGCGATTGCTGGATCGCGCTCTCCACCCCAAAGGCAAAATCGATGTGCACCGACCTCGCCGACCAAGCTTGCCGCAATAGCTTGGCCAGGATCATTTGGTCTACCGCGCTGCCGTCAACAATCAGTATGCGCATTGCCTTCGGTGGCCCAATCGGGTGGGCAACAGCCATTTCCTCTGAGCCGCTTGGCATCACAGCACGCGCAGCAGTTCAATGGCCGCATGAAGCGTTAAACCCACAAAGGCCAGCAAGACCAAGGCGTCCGATTCCATGTCAAATTTCTCCCAGCAGTGCTTTCATTCGGCCCGTCAGCCTATTAGGTCTCAGGGAAGATGGGTATCGGGGCGCTCCATGAATTTATTGTGCGGTCGCACGACAAACCATATACGGCGCAACCGCACAATCGTGGCCAGAAGTCGGCATTTCAAGATTGAGCCGACCTGGCAGCCGCAGTTGCCCGCGCCACGGCAGGGGGCTGGCTTGCATCGTTGATGACTGGTCGATCCGGACGGCCCGTGCAGTGCGGTGGCAAAGCGCAGCGCGACAACGCCTTCGCCCTGTCCCGCGTGTCCCGCCTGCCAAAGCGCTGCCGTCGTCCACGCTGACGCACGGACTCTACTGAACTGATAGCAGGAAATTGCTTTTGCGGAGGGGGCCAGAACGGGCGGCCGCAGGGGGGTAATCGCCGCCGGCACCGAAGCGCACCGGGTGGACAAGCCCGGCGGCATCTTCCTCCGCCGCAGCGAACAATTGACGGAAGAAGACCGGGGCCTCCTCCAAACCGTCGCCCGCGTGATTCTCACCGACAGCGCCGAAACGTTGGCCGAACAAGTCGAGCGGCAAGCCCCCATCGAACGCAAGATTCCGCGCTTTGTCCCAACGCGCGCCTTGCTGCCGGTGTAGTCTCCACTCGTGGTCGTCATCTTGACAGCATCTTTATTAGACATCATGATGCCTGCATGAGAACCACCGTGACCATTGATGATGAGGTAGCCCGCCTGTTGAAGGAGGCCATGCACCGGCAGCGCACCAACTTCAAGGAAGCGCTCAACTCCGCCCTGCGCCGAGGGCTGACGACCCCAGCGACACCCCCGACATCCCGCAAACGGTTTACCGTGAAGGCCAGTAATCTGGGGTTGCGCCCCGGCATTGATCCGACCAGTCTCAACAAGCTGGCGGCGGAATTGGAAGACGAGGAGATCATCCGTAAAATCAAACGCGACAGCGCGCGATGATCATCCCCGACATCAATCTGTTGGTGTATGCCTACGACAACTCCGTCCCGGCCCACCGCGCTGCCGCCCGCTGGTGGGAGGAGTTGCTCTCCGCCGTCACTCCGGTGGGAATCCCCCATCTGGTGTTGTTCGGTTTCACCCGCCTCATCACCAACCCCCGTGTAGTGAGCCATCCCAAAAGCATCGCGGAAACGGCCAGCTTCGTCCGCTCGTGGATCGCTCAGCCCAACGTCCAAATCATTCAGCCCGGTGATGGCCACACGGATCGTGTGCTGGACCTCCTCCAGCAAATCAACGCCGGCGGCAATCTCGTAAGCGACGCCCAACTCGCGGCGTTGGCCATTGAACATCACGCCGTCCTGCATACCGCCGACGCCGACTTCCTGCGTTTCCCCGGTGTCCGCTGGTTCAACCCGATTACCGGCATCAGCAGCGACAAGCTGCGGCGTCGCTGAAACTCTGCGGAAGTTAACCGGCAGGGCAAAGAGTTTGCCCGCCGGCACGGCTTGAAGTACATCGAGTCTCCCACCGCAACGACCGTCCGCGAGCGTCCCTCCCGATATAAGACCAAGACCGACTGACGGCGAGAGCCGTCCGCTCGAGAATGGCATTGAGATTCCATCCATGAGGCAGGCAGGCCGTCTGCGGTCGAGATAAAACACGGATTGCGCTCGAACCAACAAATCGCCGCCAATCTCCCAAAGCCCGCCTACCGGCAATGCTGGCAACTGATAGCAGGAATTTGTTTTTGCGGCCGTCTGGATGAACTTTGCGAACGCCAACGGCTACCGGCCACGAATGCTGGGATGCCCGTCAACCACCGGCTCGTCCGCTATTCATTCCGCTCGATACTGACGACCCGTACTTCCTTTACCGCTTGGTCAGGCCAGTACGTCACCAAATGATTGCCATGCAGCCTGACCTGCAACACGTGTCCAGCGTCATCACGTTCCTCGAAGTGCCCCGGTAACGTTGGCGATTCACGAGATGCTCAATAAAGCGCAGCACCTTGTTTCGCTCAACCGACCGGCAGGAGAGGAGGAACGACACGGCATCTTCGTGCAGCACGACCTCCCAAGCGTGCCTCATAGACCGCTCTGGTCAAGTTGCCGCGAGAGACGTGCCACTGCTTTCAGGGAGACCTTTTTCCCGGTATTCATCTGCCGCATCCGTGTGCCGAGTTTCTGCCGGTGGGCGGGATCATCCAAACGCGCCAAGTGTTTGAGGTAGGCCCGCGTAAACGCCCGGTCCGCCGCGCTCATGCCATCAATGGTATCTTTGATTTGAAGCGTACTCATCTGTGCCAATTTGTTCGAATCTATCGCAGAAATCAAGGCTACCGGTCCTAACAGGCGCAGGCAAGAATGCGATCCTCCCTCCTCGCCTCTCTTTTTCCCTCCTTGCCCAGCCAGCCGTCGCGGGCGCATCTTCCCCGCCGCTGCATGTCGGACGACGGCTGACACAGCCGCCGCTACGACCACCGGAGCAGCCCCTCCCCGATTTCGCCCTTGGGTTTGACGGGCAACGCGGTGCGCAAGCAGACCGTTGCGCTGGCGATGCCCGCACCACCAAACCGCTACCCCACGCAAAACGACGAAACGAGCATCCACACCCGTGCCGCTCACCAAGACGGCGACCGGCTTCGACGAAACGCTGTTCGATGCGCTGCGGGACTGGCGCCGCGAGTTGGCCAGTCGGATGGGTGTCCCGGCGTTCGTGATCTACCCGGATCGCACCTTGGAGGAGCTCGCCCGCCTCCGGCCAAAGACCGAGGCCGAGCTGCTCGAAGTCAAAGGGATCGGCCCGGCCAAAGCCCGCCAGTTCGGCGCCGAAACACTACTGATACTGATAG
>JBFZFE010000284.1:0-6490 GCA_041306525.1 Verrucomicrobiota bacterium
TTTCACGGACTTGGGCAATGGCGGCATTGAGGTTTTCCCCCTCCAGTGACCCCGTGACTTCCTTCCCCCGCGGATCCATCGCTACATAGTTGAATTTGGCCATATGAATCTCCTCCAGACAACCTGCCGCTGCCGTTAGGTGTACTTCAGCACTTCCTCAACTGTCGTGATGCCGTCGAGAATGTTGTGAATGCCATCCTCGCGCAAGGTCCGCATTCCCAACTCCAGGGCGCGCGCACGAATGACGCCGGAGGGCGCGCGCATGTTGATCAACTCGCGAATCGGCTCACTGACCGTCAACAACTCGAACAACCCTTTCCGCCCTTTGTAGCCTGTCTCATTGCACTCGGCGCAACCCTTGCCGTAGTAGAACGGCCGGCCGGCAATCTCGGCGCGCGTCAGCGATATCTCCGCCAACACCGCGTCAGTCGGCTCATAGGCGATCCGACATTTTTTGCAGATGGTGCGCACCAGGCGTTGCGCCAGGACAGCCTCCAGTGTGGAGGTGATCAGGAACGGCTCCACGCCCATGTCGATCATGCGCGTGACAGCGCCGGGCGCATCGTTCGTGTGCAACGTCGTGAACACCAAGTGACCGGTCAAGGAGGCTTGAATGCCAATCTGGGCCGTCTCCAAGTCGCGCATTTCGCCGACCATGATGATATCGGGATCCTGACGGAGGAAACTGCGCAGGGCACGCGCGAAGGTCATGCCAATGCCGTCATTGACCGGCACCTGCATGATGCCTTCGATGTCGTATTCGACCGGGTCCTCGGCCGTCAGCAATTTCACGTCTTCCGTGTTGATCCGCTTGAGACAGGAATAAAGCGTCGTTGTTTTGCCCGAGCCGGTGGGGCCGGTGACGATGACGATGCCGTTGGGCATCTTGATCATCTCTTGGAGCCGCTCGTAGATGTCCTTGGGCAGCCCGATGCTTTCCAATTCCAAGTTGACGACGGTGCGGTCGAGAACGCGCAAGACGACCGATTCCCCGTATTGCGTCGGCAGCGTCGAAACGCGCAAGTCCACCTGCCGCCCGGCCAGGCTGAGTTGGATGCGACCATCCTGGGGCAAACGGCGCTCGGCGATGTTCAGGTTGGACATGACCTTGATGCGCGAGATGACCGGCAATGCCAGATGCTTGGGCGGCGGCGCCATTTCGTAGAGCGCACCATCGACACGGTAGCGAATCTTGAACTCATCCTCGAATGGCTCGAAATGGATGTCACTCGCCCGGTCCTGAACCGCTTGGTAGAGGATCAGGTTCACAAACCGCACGATCGGCGCTTTGTTGGCTTCCTCTTCCAGGACCGCCGTTTCGGCCAAACCCTTGCCGGCAACATCGAGGATCTTGGTACCGGAGAGTTGGCTCTCCATGTCCTCGAGCACTTCCTTCAGCGAGCCGCTTTCCTCGCTGTAATACCGGGCGATCATCTCCTCGATTTGCTTGCTGGGAGCAACCGCCAACTGAATATCCTTGCCAAGGACAAACGACAACTCCTCGACCAACTGGGGGTTGTACGGATCGAGCACCGCCACGGTCATGGCGTTGTTCTGCAGGGCCACGGGGACGGCGCCATACATGCGGGCGACGCTGCTGGGCAGGGCGCGGATCGCGGTCTGCGGCACATCAATGGCCGCCAAGTCCGTGAAATCCAGATTCAGATGATCAGCGACGGCGGCCAGCAGGGATTCTTCGTTCATCAAGCCGAAGTCGACGATGATGTGCGACCAAGGCTTGCCGGTACGCTCGTGTTCTTCCCGGATCTCCGCCACCTGTTCACGGCTGAACAGGTTACGTTCCTGGATTAACTCGCTGATGATGGCTGGCTCGGCTTCGTACATGGCTTACCGTCTCCGCCCCGTGTCTTCCCCCTGCAGCTTGGCAACGATGGACTGCGGGTCCTGCGCCTTGGTCACCAAATCGCCATAGCTGATATGCCCCTTTTGGTAGAGGTCCATCAGATTCGCATCCAACGTCACCATGCCATACTTGGCCCCCGTTTGAATGTCGGAGGTGATCCGGAAAGTTTTGTTGTCGCGAATCAACGCCTGGATCGAAGGTGTGGAGATCATGATCTCGAAACAGGCCGTGCGCCCTTTCTGGTCCGCCCGCACCAGCAGCAACTGCGAGATGACGGCCACAATCGAGGAGGCCAGCTGCGTGCGAATCTGCTCCTGTTGGTCGGTCGGAAACGCATCGACGATACGATCCACCGTGCGGGCCGCTCCCGTTGTATGCAGGGTGGCAAAGACCAGGTGACCGGTTTCTGCTGCGCTGATGGCGGCTTCCATCGTTTCCAAATCGCGCATTTCACCGACCAGAATAACATCGGGATCTTGACGCAAACCACGGCGCAACGCCTCGGCGAAGTTCGGCACGTC
Organism: Verrucomicrobiota bacterium; assembly: GCA_041306525.1. Classification (GTDB taxonomy): domain Bacteria; phylum Verrucomicrobiota; class Verrucomicrobiia; order Palsa-1439; family Palsa-1439; genus JBFZFE01. The sequence continues at coordinate 2,386 of JBFZFE010000284.1, forward strand.
GACGCCAATTTCACGCTGAGTGACCACGCTCTTTTTGTGGTGGTGGTAGTACTCGATCGGATCTTCGATCGTGATGATATGGCAGTCACGCTCGTTGTTGATGACGTCCAGCATCGAGGCGAGCGTGGTCGTCTTCCCGGAGCCTGTCGGACCGGTAACAAGAATCAGGCCGCGCGGTCGATACAGCAGGTCCTTGATCGATGGCGGCAAACCGATCTTCTCCAGGCTCATGAGCCGGCTGGGAATCTGGCGCAACACCAGCCCGTGATTGCCGCGCTCCTTGAAAACGCTGACGCGAAACCGCGCCTGGTCACCGTAGGCAAAACCAAAATCCGTGCCGCCTTGCTCGCGGACTTTCTGGATATGTCCTTCCGAGGTGATGGCCTTCATCAGGGCTTCGGTCTCCTCCGGACCCAAAACCGGCAGGTCCATCGAGACCAACGCGCCGTGCAAGCGGATCACTGGCGGCACGCCGACGCGCAAATGCAGGTCGGACGCGCCTTCGTCCACCACCACCTGCAACAAATCGTCCATGTGTACAGCCATGTTTTTCTCCGACTGAAACCTGCTTAGTTCTGATCACCTTGCGTAATCATGATGACTTCCTCCGGCGTGGTCAGCCCGGCCATGATCTTGCGGACGCCATCCTCGCGCAGAGTTCGCATTCCCATTTCGCGGGCGCGCGAGCGCAAGACATTGGAAGGCACCTTCTCGTAAACGAGGTTGCGCACTTCCTCGTCAATATGGAAGATCTCGTAGATTCCCATCCGGCTCCGGTAACCCGTGCGCGAACAATCGCCACAGCCGCGCCCCTTGTAGATGACCGTCTTCGCCACTTCCTCGGGTTTGAGCTTGAGCACCTTCATCTCGTAATCGGTGGGCGCGTACGGCTCCTTGCACTTCTGGCAGACGCGACGGACGAGTCGTTGCGCCATGATGGCGCGCACGGCCGAGGCGACAAGGAAGGGCTTCACACCCATGTCGATCATGCGTGTCACCGCCGAGGGAGCATCGTTGGTGTGCAACGTTGAGAAAACCAAGTGCCCCGTCAGCGATGCTTGCACGGCAATGTTCGCCGTCTCCAAGTCGCGAATTTCACCGATCATGATGATGTTGGGGGCCTGACGTAAAATTGAGCGGAGCGCCGCAGCAAAGGTGAGGTTGATGTCCGCATTCACCTGCACCTGGTTGATGCCGGCCAGCTGGTACTCAACGGGGTCCTCAACCGTGATGATCTTCCGGTCGGGCTTGTTGATGGAATTCAGACAGCCGTACAACGTCGTCGTCTTGCCCGAGCCGGTCGGCCCGGTTACAAGCAACACACCGTCCGGCGCCGAGATCAACTTGTTCATCGACTCCTGGTCGTCGCTGAAGAAACCAAGGTCGCCAAGGCCCAGCATCAGGCTGCTCTTGTCAAGGATACGCATGACGATGGATTCGCCATGGTTGGTCGGCAGTGACGAGACGCGCAAGTCCAACGTCCGCCCCATCACCGGTATCTGGATGCGGCCGTCCTGGGGCACACGCTTTTCCGCGATGCTGATGTTGGCCATGATCTTGAGACGGCTGATGATGGCCGGCTGCAGGCGTTTGGGCGGGTTATCCACCTCGTGCAACACGCCATCGATCCGGTAACGAATCCGCAACCGTTTCTCCAGCGGTTCGACGTGAATATCGCTCGCCCGGCTGCGATAGGCCTCCATGATCAGAAGACCCACCAGCTTGATGATGGGCGCATCGGCTTCCGTTTCAGTAACTTCTTCAATCGTGCCATCCGGCGCCCGAATCGAACTGGTCAGGTCGATCTCACCTTCGGTGATCTCCTGCAGCATGTTCTCAACGGTGTCATCCGCCGTGCCGTAATACCGGGAGAGCGACGCCTCAATCTCCGCCTTGGCGGCGACGACGGGCTCGACATTGACCTTCAGGATGTACCGCAGGCTGTCAACCGTATCGACATCAAGAGGATCGCTGATTGCGACCGTCAGCGTGCTGTCGTGCTTGTAAACAGGGACAATCTTGTAGCGGCGCGCGACATGACGCGGCACCATCGAGACCACGTCATCGGGAACCTTGTAGTCGGCCAAACTGATGAAATCCATGCCGAACTGGCTGGCCAAAGCCTTGGAAACATCCGCCTGTGTGACACGGGCGAGCTGCACCAACGCCTCAACAACCCCGCTGCCGTCCTGTTTGGCCTTTTCGCGGGCTTCGAGAAGATCTTCGTGAGAAACGAGCCCGACGTCGCGGAGGATTTCTACTACGTATTCGTCTTGTGCCGGCATATCCTTCTTGAGATGTGCGAGTGAGAATAGTCGGGGTGTCCGGCCACGTCAAGCAGCGCTATGGAAGCGCCGCCATTTTCTGCTGCAAGATTTTACCCACCAACTGCGGGTTCGCCTTGCCACGACTCAACTTCATCACCTGGCCCTTGAGAAAGTTCAACGCGCCAGCATTACCGGCCTTGTAATCGGCCACCGACTTCGGGTTGCTGGCGATCGCCTCGTCGGCCAATGTCTCCAAGGCACCGGTGTCACTGACCTGCACCAACCCCTTCTGCTGGATGATCTCGGCGGGGGCCTTGCCGGTCGCGAACATTTCCGCGAACACTTCCTTCCCCTGCTTGCCGCTGATCTGACCAGCATCAATGGCCGCCACCAACTCGGCCAACTGTTCGGGTGCAATCTTGTTCTCGGCCCACTTGCCGAGGAGTTCGGTCATGATCCAGTTGGAGATGGCCTTCGGGTTCTTCGACTTTGCGGCCGACTGCTCGTAATAGGCCGCCACCGTGCCGTCAGCCACGAGCACACCCGCGTCGTACTCCGGCAACCCGTACTGCTGGATGAACCGGTGACGCTTCGCCTCCGGTAACTCCGGCAGTTCGCGCCGTATCTCGGCAAGCAACTCCTCACTCACCACGACCGGCATCAAGTCCGGCTCCGGAAAATACCGGTAATCATGCGCGTACTCCTTGGTCCGCATGACGCTCGTGACGCCCGCCTCGTCATCCCAACGCCGCGTCTCCTGCGAGATCCGCCCGCCCTTGGTCAACGTCGTAATCTGCCGCTGAATCTCATATGCCACCGCCCGGCGCACGCCCGAGATGGTGTTCATGTTCTTGATCTCGACCTTTTCGCCGAACTTCGCCTGCCCGACCGGCCGCACCGAGACATTGGAGTCGCAGCGCATTTGCCCCTTCTCCATGTCGCAATCGCTCACGTCGCCGCTGACCAGAATCTCCCGCAGCGCCGTCAGGTACGCGAACGCGTCCTCGGGCGTCCGCATGTCCGGTTCGCTCACGATCTCCATCAGCGGCGTCCCCGCCCGGTTGAAATCCACGCCGCTGGTCGAATCGAAATGAAAACTCTTCGCCACATCCTCCTCAAGATGGATGCGGGTGATGCCCAACTTCTTGCCGGGGATGCTCACGGACCCGCCCACGCACAGCGGCAAATCGTACTGCGAGATCTGGTAGTTCTTCGGCATGTCGGGATAGAAGTAATTCTTCCGGTCCCACTTGCTGAACCGCGTAATCCCGCAACCCAGCATCAAGCCGCTCAGAATCGTCTTCCGAATCGCTTCCTCGTTCATCACCGGCATCACGCCCGGGTAGCCCAGGCATACCGGGCACACCTGCGTGTTCGGCTCCGCGCCAGACCCCGTCACGCACCCGCAAAACAACTTGCTCTGCGTCCGCAACTGCACATGCACTTCCAACCCGATGACGGCTTCGTATTGCATCACAGCACCGGCCTTTCCTTGTGCCACGCGGTGGCCTGCTCGTAGGCGTGGGCGGTGCGCAGGACGGTCGGCTCATCAAATGCTTTGCCGATGAACTGCAGCCCAATCGGCAGCTTCGGATTGTTCGTAAACCCACACGGCAGGCTGATCGCACAGTTGCCGGCCAGATTGACGCTGATGGTGAAGATGTCGCTCAGGTACATCTGCAGCGGATCGTCCGCCTTCTCGCCGGCGTTGAATGCTGCGGTTGGCGCAGTCGGCGTGGCGATGACGTCGCATTTGGCGAATGCCTTCTCAAAGTCCTGCCGGATCAACGTCCGCACCTTCTGCGCCTTCAGGTAATAGGCGTCGTAGTAACCGGCGC
>JBFZFE010000285.1:0-4031 GCA_041306525.1 Verrucomicrobiota bacterium
GCGGCTACGTTACCACCCGCACCCGCAAGCGCGACGGGGCCGAAGTAAAGCAACGAAACAAGGGCGGCAATCGGGCCGTGGACTTGGAATTGACCACGCTTTGCAATGCGCTGGGGCTGGCCGTGCGGCGGGGCGAGTTGAAGGCAAACCCGTTGAAGGGCCGAGCCGCCTACACCGTGGCCGCGAACGTGCGCCACTGCCGGGAAGTTGCCCCGACCCCCGAAGGCTTGGCGAAGATCGAGCGTTGGCTACGGGGCAAGGGCGAGCAAGCGATTGCCGACCTTGTGGCGTTTCTGGCTTACTCCGGGTTGCGGATTGGCGAAGCGTTGCCGTTGGACTGGGAAAGCGTGGACTGGGGCAACGGTGTTGTCCACGTTCAACGCGAGAAACGGGGCTGCAATCCGTTTGTGCCCTTGCTGCCCAGCTTGGCGCAACTGCTACAGGACATGAAACAAGGGGCGGGCAGCTACTTGCTTTTCCCGTCACCGCTTGACCCGAACACGCCCCGCGACGATAGCGCCGTGCGGCGACGCATCTGGGCGGCTTGCACGGCAATGGACTTGCCCCACGTCACCCCGCACGGGCTGCGGAGTTTCTTTGTCACATCGGCACGGCAAAGCGGATTGACCGACGCCGAGATTGCGGCCCTGATTGGCGACAAGACCGGCCCCGCAATCATTGCCAGCACTTACGGCGACGTGCGGCCCGATCACCTGTTGAAGCAAGCCCAGCGGATACGCTTTCGGGTTGTTGCTGGCGACGTGGAAAATATACCCGAAAATATACCCGCGTTGCCCGGAGTTGCAGCAAATGGGGCGAGGGGGCAGGGGATTGGGAAAGTGGCTTAAAGGGCGACGATGCAAGGGCTTTCGCACAATCAAACCAACGCCGCGCAACACGGCGCAACCTACCCTTGCGGACTGTTAATCACTAGGTTGAAGGTTCGAGTCCTTCCTGCGGAGCCAATTCTTTTTGCCCGTTGATAATCAACGGGACGACTCAGCGGCACCGAAGTGTGGTGTCCCCCTCTTCCCTTGGCATTGTCAGAATGCGAGGCGGTCATTCCGTTCTGAACCACCTTGGGAAACTCCTGCTGCGCTTGCGAGGCCTGTTGGCGTTATTGCCGGCAGAAACTGTGTTTGACGTGAGCCTGCGATTCTGCTGCAATCCCTGCCCGTGCGAATGGGAAGCGAGGATGAGAAAAAGATTTCCGCTGGCTTGCTCGGTATTGGCCGTGATCATTGTCTTGGTGAGTACCGGACGGGCTCAGCAGTCGAGTTCTGTTTCTGACGGGACCGCCATTGCAGCAGAGGCATCGGGGTGGGATGGCGTTACGCATGTGACGGTAACGGACGTGAAGCAGTTGCGGCAGGCGATGGAGCAACTGCCCGGTTGGCTGCCTTGGGATCCGGTGTGCTTCTTCGATTCGTCTGTCATCCTCTGGACGGATTTCAAGCAACTGCCTCCTGAACTCGCCAAGTTGCCCGAGCAGCGTGGGCAAGACAGGTATGGGATCACCGTCCGTGCCCTGCAAGTCCGGGTTAACCTCGATCCACCCGAAGGGGAAATGTGGTGGCAGTGGGCCACCACGTGGTTCTGGGTGCCAGACCAATGGGCACAAGAGCGCTATGCACAAGTGGTGTGTGCTCGTTTTTGTCTCAAGGAACTGACAGGGCAGGCGTATGCTCGCCTCCTGACTGACCCTCGAAATTGGTGGTTGAAACCGCGCCTGCTGACGTTCTCGGTTTGGGTTGGGGATGTCGCTGATCAGGAGAATTACTGGCGGAATATCGCGGCTGAGATGGCGGCGTGGGAAGATGAAGAGAAGCAAGCGCGCAGTAGTGCATCTGGCGCGAGCGAGCTTCTGGGACTCGCGCAGGGCGGCGGCAGCCAGCCGCTGTCGCTGATGATGCTTGGCTCTGGTTGCCCGATCACGAATGATGCTGCGGCATTCGGGGTCGCGGTGAACGCAGAGACGAACGGAGCCATAACCGTGACATGGGAGAGTTGCTCCAGCCATTTGTACGGCGTGTATACCAAGGAGGATTTGGCTTCGACCAATCGCTGGGCGGCGCAGTTGTGGATGGTGGGTGAAGAGGGAACATCCAGTTGGACCGACACCAATGCGGCGCCGTTGACCGCCCGCTTCTACAAAGTGTGGCGGCTGACATTGAATGGGGATGACGACGATGGCGATGGGTTGTCGAATGCCGATGAGTACAACACGTACGGCACCGCTCCGGGCAATCCGGACACGGATGGTGACGGCATGCCGGATGGCTGGGAGTTTCAGTACGGGTTCAACCCGCTGAATCCGGCAGACGGGAGCAGCGACTACGATGGCGATGGCGTGAGCAACGCGGTGGAGTACCTGCAAGGGCGCGATCCAACCAAAGACGCTGTCGCCGATCTGAACAACGACGTTAACTTGGTTGTGTTTAGCCCGATGGAGTGAGGATCGTGCTTTATCTTCGAATCTTTTTCGGCGTTTGTTTCGGTATGTTGGCCGCCGATTACGCCAATGGACAGACTACGCTCTGTACTTCAAATGGCCCCGGCGTGGTGCATGTGAAGATTTACATGACGGTGAATGGATGGAGCGGATCGCCGCTAGTGTGCTTCAAACCAGATGGGTTTATTCCAGAAGCGGGTTTCTCGTATCAAGGGCCGGGCACCTACCTGGCTTTGGAAAGAGATTACCAGAACGTTGAGGCAGGTTACTGGAGCGTGTCTGTCCTCGCCGAAGGCGATTCTACGCAGCAGGTCTATGTTCCATCGTCGGCCGGCAAAGAAATCTGGCTGACCTTCAGCGGCGTTGGCGGAAACAATTGGTTCAACTGGGACCCGGTCGATGAACATCCTGAGGGCGGTTGTCAGAAGAAACGCTGTGTCCGCAATGCCGGTTGTCGGGCCTGCGCGCCGGGCAAAGTCACGGCCGGGTTGGGCAGCCTCGACCTGGAGATCTCGCTGGGCCAAGCCAATTACGGCGAGTCAGCCGGCAGCCTGTTCCTGAAATCCACGGCACCCGATCCGAGCCTGGCCACCCCGGCAGCGCTGAAGCTGGGCCGTCCCCAACAGGTCTCGGTCGTGCGCAGTAACACGGCCCTGCGCCAGGTGCTGGCCCCGCAATGCCTGGCCGACATCGTGACCGTGAACGATTTCAAGTACGAGATCCGCCTGCATTCGCCCGACCCGAACCAGGTCGATGGATTGTACCCAACCAACGGCACGGCCTTCTCGACGATCATCATTGAGAATCCCGCCGCCACGACCAACGATGTGAGCCAGCTGCGGGTCACCGCCGATGGCCGGGTCAGCGAGTACACTTGGAACACCACCCAAAACCGTTGGGAATTGACTACGGGCAACGGTCTGCGCCGTCAGGCCAAGAGCAGCGTCTGGGAAGCCGGCGGCACCGTGCGGGTCGACACCAACGAGGTCTGGGCCGGTGGCGGTTGGCAAATCGAGAGTCTCGAGCGCTGGCAGGTCCTGGATAGCCGCACCAATCTGATCGAGCGGATTGTCGATCCGACGGGCCAGCCGTTGACCAATCTCTGGAGCTATTGCACCGAGGTGCCCACCAACGACGCCCGCTTCGGGTTGCTGGGCCAACGGATCGAGCCGAGCGGCTATTGGGAACGCTTCGAATACGAGGCCAGCGCCCGCCGGACCAAGACCGTCACCCAGGCCGGCAATGCCCCCACCAATGCCCTGGAATCAGCCTGCCGGGTCATCACCAATCTCTACGCCAGCACCGCTCCTCACCGGACCACCATCACCTATCTGCTCGGCCAGGAGATCGCCCGCCGCTATCAAATCACCAATACCGCCCAGACCGTCGACATCCGTTGCCAAAGCGCCGGCGCCGCCTGGTCGGCCGCCGAGAACCTGGTCACCAGCAACCAGACCTATGCCAGCGGACCGTTCGCCGAGCAGGACCAAAGCACCCGCCATCCCGACGGTACGTTCACCCTCCAGCAATACGCCATCGCCAACGGCCTGCGCACCACCACCACCTGGCGCGGCGTGGG
>JBFZFE010000286.1:0-7234 GCA_041306525.1 Verrucomicrobiota bacterium
ACATCACGATGGTCTGGACGACATCCGTCCAGATGACGGCGCTCATGCCACCGGCCACCGTGTAAATGGTCGTGATGACGCCCATCGCCACGATGCTGACCCAGACGGGCAACCCGGTCACCGCCGAGAGCGCCATCGAGGGCAGCAACAATACCGTTGCCAGTCGCCCGAGCACGCCGGCCAAGATGGTCAGGATCGTGGTCGGCACGCGCACGGAGCGCCCGAACCGCAGTTCCATGTATTCGGTGATCGACACGATCTGGAGCCGACGCAGCAACGGAATGAACGCGTACGCCACGATGATCGTCGTCAATGGCGGCCAGATGCCGAGACTCACGTACGACCAGTCAAATGAGTAGGTTTTCGCGGGAATCGCCATGTAACTGATCGCGCTCACGCCCGTCGCCCAGATGCTCAGTCCCGCCGCCCACCACGGAATCTTCTGCCCCGCCAACATGAAATCTTTCGCCGATTTCTCCTTGCGTCGGAAGAACTCGCCCACCGCCACCATCCCGGCCATGTAGAGAATGATGATGCTGTAATCCACCCAGCCGAAGTGGCGGCCGGTGTATTTGAGATCCAGCTTCGAAACGCCGTCGCCCACCAAGACCAGCGGCCCGCTGCTGGCCGCCAAGACACCTTTCGCTGCTCCCTTCTCGATCCATTTGCCGGTGTAGGTGTGATAGAGCATCAGCCGGCCGTCATCCGTCGTGACCGCCAAGTGCGACGGCCCGACGGGCGCGCCGGAAGTCAGTCGCACCCCTGCCGGCAAATCCGCCATCGCGATCCAGCCATTGCGGGTCTTGTTGCCCGGCACGAACCGCCCGCTGAGCGGGCCGAACACGTAGAGCGCGTCCTTGTACGCCATCTCATCTTTGCGCACCCCGACAATGCCCGCGTTGACGGCCGGCATCGCCACCGGCTGCCATTGCTGCGTTGCCAGATCGAGCGCGAAGGTCCGCTCCCCGACGACGTAGAGTTTCTTGTCCAACACCGCAGCGCGCACTGATCGCATCGTTTCCGGTAAAGTTGCACGGGACACCACCTGACCGTCGACCGACAATTTGAGCGCTTCGTTTTCCGTGACACAGAACAGGCCGCCATCACCCACCGCCACCGCCAGCACGCCCGGCAAAGTGGGCGTGAGTTCCTGCCAGACAGGCGCGGCGGCTTTCAGGTTGAGCGTCCAGAGCCGCTCGCCCACCAGCATCAGCGTGTTGTTGACCACGCCCGCCAATTCGGTCTTGATCGGCGGTGCCGGCAGTTCTTGGCGGTCCAACCGGATCGCTTCTTCTGCGGCTGCCACCGCGACCCAGACAAAGGACAGCAACAGGACAATTCGTTTCATCGGCTCAAAACCTCCCGTAACGCGGCAACGGTATGGATCAACCCGTAGAGCCGCTCTGAATACCACAGTTTCGCAAAATACAGCCCAATCGGCACCGGCTCACACTCACCCTCGGGTCCAAGCCGCTCCACCAGCCAAGCCACACCCCGGTCAACGGAGGGGCCAAAGTCCAAGGTCCCAGGTCCAATGTCACCAGTCTTCTGACCTTGGACTTTGGACCTTGGACATTGGACCAATCCCCTGACCGCCAACGCCGTTTCCTCAAACGACGACGGCGCTCCCGGCCCGCCGCCCCAGCCGCCATCGGCGTTCTGCGCGCCGGTCAGCCATTTTCTCCCGCTCGCGATCAAGTCCGCCGGTGCGTCCCGCAAATCGCGCAACGCAATCACCACCTGCGCGGTGCCGTAGGTCGGGTTCTCCTCGTCCGTCGTGTACTGATTCCCAAACCACAACGGCACCCATGAACCATCCTGACGCTGCGACGTGTGGAGATACCGGACCATCCCACGCACCGCGGCATCCATCTCGCGTTGCAGCGTGGCCGGCATCTCATCGCGCCAGACATCGAATGCCCGCAACGCATGCGCCGTGATGTCGGGACAACTCCGGTCAAACGGCAGTTTCCCCCATCCCTTCGAGAAGGTCGGAATCCCGCCGTCCCGGTTCTGTAGATCCAACAGCCAGCGGATGCCCTTACCGGCTGCGGCGGCATTGGTCGAATCCAACCGTCGCAGCGCCAGCAACACCCCCGCCGTGTCATCGGCATCGGGCATCGAACCCGGTAAGTCGCTCCAGCCCCAGCCTCCCGGGGCGCCGAAAGTGAGCGGATGTTGCTCGTTCTGTTGCTGACCGAGCAGCCAATTGCACAGATGGTCCTCGTCGAGTGGCGCGTCATCGGGCAAGGCATTGATCGACAGTGTCGTGACCCACGTCGCCAGATTCGTGTCAATCGGCCAACTGCCATCGGCACGCTGCGAGTTCACCAAGAAATCCACGGCGCGTCTCACGGTGAGACTGTCTCTGTCGCCTGCCGCAACCAAGCTCATCGTCACGAACGCCGTCAGCGGCGTCGCTTCCTCGAAGCCGCCGTTGGACGGCTGCATCTGCTCCACAATCGGCAACACGCGTGGCGTCGCCCAGTCCCGCAGCCAGCGCAACGGGGCCGGTGACGGATGATGTTTGTGTCGGACCAACCCGATTGCGATCAAAGCCGGTAACGCATAGCTCACGACGGTGATGTTGAGCCATTTGAACAACTGGTTCGGCATCAACGCGAACTCGAACGGCAGTTGAAAGACGTGCCGCCATGGATCCGAGCCGAGCCGCCCGGTCAGGGCGCACATCGTCAGGATCGGCGCCGCAAACGTCCGGTCATCGCCATAGCGCTTCTCGATGGCCGCCCGCAGCGATGCCGCATCGAGCCCGCCCGCAAACTGACGCAACCGCGCCTCGGCACGAGCTTCGATGTCTGGTGTAGCGGCGGCTCTGTGAGCCGACGGCTGTGCTGTGTCCGGAAACGACCGGCGCTTCACAGAAGCGCCGCTACACCCGAGCGCGCACCAGCAAAGGATCGTAGCCGTCAGATTGCTCGGGCTTTCGGGCGAATCGCCCCAGCCGCCGTCATCGTTGATGTCGCTGATGATGAAATCGAGTCCGCGCCGAATCCGGTCGGCGTGCCCGACCGGATCATGTTGTGCGAGCGCTACGACGGCAATGGCCGACGCGAGCGCACTGCTGGAGAGACAGCCTTCCCAATGCCCGGCTGTCACGCGCTCGGCCAACAAGCGACGCAGCGCCCGGTCGTAAGCGCCGGCAATTCCAGATACCGACGTGGGAGCGGGGTCCCGCCGCGATTCGACGGGCCCGGTCGCGGCGGGGCCGCCGCTCCCACCACCTGTTTGGAAGTGGGTACTCACGTTGACGCCTTTTCCTCTTCCAACACTCCCAGCGAGAGCAGCCCGTAATAGGTGTGTTCGGTATCGGGCACGTCATCCAGCACGTGCCCGGTAAAGCCGCCCTCCTCGTGCCAGAGACCCTCAATGAACTCGACGCAACGCTCGCGCAACCCGGCAAGCTCCTCCCCGGCCATGTGCAACGCGTACAACGCCGCTGCGGTCGAGACGAGGTCCGGTTGCGCAATACCGGGCGACGCGCGGAAGCCGCCCGTGGGACAATGCTGGGCCAGAAGCCAGTCGATGAGTTTGCGTTCTGCGGGCAGGTGGAACGTCTTGAGGAGCACGACGGCTCCCGCGGTGGCGGTTGTGGTGCCCTGCGCCATACCGGGTTCGTTGCCCAGCGCGCCATCGGCGGCCCGGCAACCGCGGAAACAACCGGCGAGCGCAAGCTTGCCGGGGATGTCGATCCCGAGCGACTCGTACGCGCCGCCCGCCAGAAAGCAGGCGGTGAGCTGGCCGACGCCGTTTGGCCCGGCTGCATTGAACCCGCCGTCCTTGGTCCGGTAAGCCGCGATGCGTTTGATGATGCCCACGCGTTGCCTTACCGGCAGGGCTTCTGCCGGCAACAGCGACCAGCAACGCGCCAAGGCGCAGAGATGAACGAAATCGAGTCCCTCGCCAGCGCCGAAACGTTGCAGGTAGGCGAGCAGTTTGTCGTCGGGAAACGCCACCCCGAGCACGCGCAGCGTCTCGATGCCGAACACCGTGTAGTAGAGATCACCCTCGCGGCTGCGACCGCGGAAACCACCCTCGGGTTGCCAGCGGTCCTGCGTGAACTTGGCGACCATGTCCGCCGCGCCGCCGAGATAACGGCGCGAACGTTGCGCGACCTGCAACATGGCTTGGGCTTGCGTCATGGCTGGCGGATGCTACGCGAACCAGCAGACACGAGCAACTGCGAAGGGGACACCCCTTTTTTGACGCCCGCCCGCCCGCGAAAGACCCCGCCGTCAACGCGGCTGCTGTTGATAGGCGCGCGGGCTGACCCCCATCACCTGGCGGAACTGCCGGGTGAAGTAGTTGCTGTCAGTAAACCCGACCGATTCGCTGACTTCCTTTACCCGCAGTGGTTCGCGACGCAGCAACTGCGCCGCTTTGTGAATGCGCAGCCGAATCAGATAATCAATCGGCGAACGGCCCATCAACTGGCGAAACAGCCGAAACAACGATGTCTGGCTCATGTGCGCGATCTTCGTTAGGTCCGCGACGCTGAGCGGCTCGGCGAAGTGTTGTTCCATGTAGCCAAGCAGTTCACTGATCTGGGTCACCGTTCGTTGTTTCTCGACCGGTATCTTCGAGTAGGCCCGGGCCAGGAACGCGATGATCTGCATGAAGTGCGCGGTCGCGACAAAACGCGAGCCGGGCGCCTTGGCGCGCAGTTCGGTCTCGAGTTCGGCAATGAGCTTGGCCAGGCGGCCCAGTTCGTCCATCCCCAGCTTGAGGCGATTCTGGAAGCGCTGGCGTTTGCGCAAACGCGGTTCGACCTCGAACAGCGCATGATAGCCCGGCAACGCCCCGAGATCGGCGCGGGGAAACCGCAGGTTGGCGGGATCGTACAGGATGTTGATCAGCGACAGGTCCTTCACTTCCGGATAGCAGTGGCTGGCGTCGCCGAGCAACACGAACACGTCGCCGGTCGCGATCTCATAGACCTCCCGGCCCACCTGGTGTTTCCCATGGCCGTCAAGAATGACGACCAGTTCCGAGAAATCGTGCGTGTGCTGGTCAGGGCTGACCCCGTGTTGCGGCACGCGCATCACCCGCAACCGGTAATGCGGATCCGGAAAGTGCTGCGAGACCGTGAGGTGGCGGACAGCGGTTGTGGGCATGGCAGGATCGTCCAGATGTTTGGCGGTTTTGTCAAGGACACGGGCCACGGGCTCCGCTAAAGTCGCTCCCACTATGGCATTGAAAGTCGGCATCGTTGGAATGCGCGGGATTGGCGAAACCCACGCGAAGGCGCACAGCAAGGATCCGCTGGCGAACCTGGTCGCGGTCTGCGACGTCGTGAAGGAGCGCGCGGACAAGGCGGCGCAGCAGTTCGGCGTCAAGGCGTACTACAGCCTCGCGGAAATGCTGCGCAACGAGGAACTCGACATCGTGGACGTCACCACGGGCGGGCCCGAGAACGGCGGCTGGCATTTCGAGCCTGCCATGGAGGCGCTCGCGGCCGGTAAGAACGTGCTGGTTGAGAAGCCGATTTCCAACGACATCGCCGACGCCCGCGAGATGGTGCGGTTCGCGCAGGAGAAGAACGTCTATCTCGGCTGCAACCTGAATCATTGGTTTACCGAGCCCGCCCGGTTGGCGCGCGAGTTGATGAATGCCGGCAAGATCGGCGAACAGATTTATTGCCTGCACCGCATGGGGTTCATCGGCGGTGAGGCGGGCTACAAATACAGCGCGGGCGGCAACCTCGATTTTCCCTACGCGCACCTGAAAGCGTTCCTCGCGCATCCGTTCAGCCTGATGCGGCATTTTTGCGGCGACATCACTCAGATCCAGGCGTTCTGCGACCGGCCGAGTTACCGGCGCAAGGCCGGCGACCTGATGGTCTCGGTGGACAGCGTGCATTGCCGGTTCGAGAGCGGTGCGATCGGGTACCTGTTCAGCCAACGCGGCGACGCCACCATGGGCTTGGGCGGCTGGTGGAGCTTTGAGCTGGGCGGGACGGTGGGCACGTTCTGTATCGAGAACTGCGTCGAGAAACTGACCTACTTCCCCGCCCCCAAGCCGGACGAGAAACTCGGCTTGGGCGAGCAACCCGCCCCCGAGGTCACCAATACCGGCATCAAAGACTTCGGCGCCACGTTCCCTGTCCGCATCCACGCGTTTCTGGAAGACGTGACCAACAAGGTGCCGAAGGACAAATTGCGCGCCTCAGGTCGCGACGCCTTGGCGACGCTCGAATACACCTTTGCCGTGATCGAATCGTATGAACAAGGCGGCGCCGTTGTGCGGCCGCACGCGTTGCCGACCCTCAAGCGCAATCCGCGGGAACAATGATGACCACAGGCACATCAACCCTCGTTCCAAAACGTTTGGGAACCAGATAGGAATATTCTGATATGAAACTCGGACTCAATTCTGTTTTGTTCGGCAGTCACGACCTCGAAACGGCCTTCAAGTACACCGCCATGTGCGGCTATGACGCCATCGAGGTGTCGGCCATCGAGGGCATGAGCCAGCATTTGGTTTTGGCCAACTGGCGGGAGATTGCGCCCGTGATTGTCGAGCTCTCGAAGAAGTACAACCTGCCAATCCAAGCCATCGAGCAGCCGGCGCAGGACCCGCAGAAGATGGAGGAGACCTTCCAAGCGGCGGTCGCCATCGGTTGCCCGATTGTGAACTGCGGTCCAGGCGGCAAGAGCGACGACGAAACCAGCTTGCAGCAGTCCATCGAGTCGCTGGGCAAGCTGGCCGACCGGGCCGGCACCTACGGACTGACGTTGTGCGTCAAGGCGCACGTCGGCGCGGCGATTTACAACACGCCGACCACGCTCCGCGCTCTCAAGGCGATCACCTCAGCGTCGTTCGGGCTCGACATGGACCCGAGTCACATCTACCGGGCCAACGAAGACCCGGTCGAAGCGATCAGCGCCGTCGTGAAACGAATCAAGCACGTTCACATCCGCGACTGCAAAGGCCGGCAGAAGAACCCCGGTACCCCCGAGATGCAGGCCAATGGTCGCGGCGACATCAACCTGCTCGGCTACATCCGCGTCCTGCACGAGAACGGCTACACCGGTCCCGTGGATCTCGAAGTGATCGGCGCCAAGGACTACGACGTGGCGCGTTGCGTGGCGATAGCGGCGGAATCGCGCGGCCACATGCAGGCCACTTTGCAGGCGTGCGGAGCCCGGTAGCCTGAGAAAATCCGAAATCCGAATCTCGAAATCCGAAGGAATACGGCAATGCGGCAAATCGGAAA
>JBFZFE010000287.1:0-4307 GCA_041306525.1 Verrucomicrobiota bacterium
TGCGGGAGATCTCTGGGCGGGTGCGTACGCGGGCGGGCCACTGGGTGAGGGTGCGACTGTGGACCAGTTTGCTGGAGCCGGGGCGCGATCCGGCGGAGCGGCTGCGGCAACTGTATGCGCCGCGCTGGGAGATCGAGTTGACGATTGCCGAATGGAAGGTGCAGATGCACGACGGGGAGCGGCTCGGCAGTTACACGGTGCAAACAGCGGCCCAAGAGATCGCGGCGTTGCTGCTGGCGCACGCGGTGTGTGGTGGACTGGCCGCGGCTGATCCGGCGAACCGAACACCACGGCGAGTTTCAATACGAAGTCATTGCCCACGGCAAATCTTAACGGCATTGGGCTTCAGCCAGAATCAGGTGCCAAGGGTGATGTCGCCGTGATGTCCCCAGACCCGCGTGATGTAATCGCCGAGGTTGGTGCTGCCGGCAATGACGGCGCCCTGCTCCAACTGCAACGTCACCCGGCTCCGCAGCACGATGGTGCCGCACTTGAAGGTACCGGGCGGCACGATGACGCGCCCTCCCTGCTTACCGGCTGCATCAATGGCCGCTTGGACCGCCGCGGTATCGAGCGCGAGGCCATCGCCGATGGCGCCGAAGTCAGTCACGTGAAATTCGTATGGGTTCACAGCAGAACCCTTGTTCGTTTGGCCAGCTGAATTGCCTTCGAATTTCGGATTTCGAGTTTCAGATTTGCCGCCTGCGGCGGCTCACGAGGTTGCGACCGCGACGACGCGAACTTTCGCGCGTTATTCCAGCTTCGCGCTGCCGGTGCGGGCCTTGCCGCCCTTGGTCGTCTCGAAGTGATCGAAGGTCAGCTTGCCGCCGGTGGCTTTGCCTTCGATGACCCAGGTGCGTTTGCCATCCCTGGTGCCGGTCCCGGTGAAGGTGCCATCCTTGATGTTACCGGTGAGGGCGCCATTGTACGTCAACATCTTGCCCTTCCACTCCGCCTGATAGGCGATCTTCCAGGTGTCCTTGCCAGCGGGCGTCAGGACGGCCGTCAACGGTTTGTTGTCGGCTTCCTTGCCGCGATTGAAGGTTCCTTTGAGCGCGATCTCGCCGTCAGCTTGCGCCACCGATGCGGCCACGAACAACAGGGCAACGAGCAGGATGGTCTTCATAAACTGATGTTCTCCAAGAGGCGTCGAATGATCGTTTCGAGCGCCTCGTACGAATAGTTTCTCTGGCCGACAGCGTAATTGTTTTCGCCGATTTCGCGACGACGTTTCGGGTCCCGCAGAATCTGAATCGTCTGGTCGGCGGCCGCCTGCACCTTGGCGGGTGCGACCTTGATCAGACCGCGGTCGTCCTTGGACTCGATCTTGTTTCCGAGCGAGACGACATCGAACCCGGCACGGCAAAGATCAGCGCACCAGACCGGATATTCGAACAGCAGCACCGGCAGCTTCGCAAACACCGCCTCGATGAACTGGTTCCCCCAGCCTTCCCACGTGCTCGGGTAAGTCACGAAGTCGGCCAGCACATACGCGTCCCAGAGCGAGTACACCTTCGCGCCATCGGGAGCCGTTTCGCGGCTGTGTTTGACCCGGTCGCCGACGTGGCGCATGTCCACGCCCAGTTCCTTGGCATAGCGCTGCAGCGATCCCCAGTAGTCACCGGAGATGCCGATGGTCTCGACGATACCGGCACAAAGCAGAATCACCTTGCCGTTGCTGCTGAACTTGCCGCCCGCCGCCGTCGAGGCGCCCACGAGTTCCACCTTCCGTCGCGTCACCTCGGCGGCGACGTCAATCGCCAGCTCGATGCTCTTGCGGTCCAGAATCCGGGTGGCTTGGAGAAACACAATGTCGTCCGGGCCGATGCCGAAGGCGGCGCGGAAATCTTTGTTGTAGCTATCGGCCACCCAAGCGGGCTGGTTGAAATCGAAGACGTTGGGCACCACCGTGGCGTCGATGTTCTTGCGGCGTTTGATTTCGCCTTGCGACAGACGGTTGATGACGACGTGCTGGACGTTCGGCAGCTTCGGCGGGAAATACCGGTCATAGATGCTGGCCACAGTGTGGCAGGTGGCGCGCACTTCGCCGCTTTCCTCGAAATAGAAATCATGACTGTGAACGATGGCCGGCAGCCCCGTCTTGCGGAAGACGCGGTGGAACGCGATGGCCGACGCAGGCTGGTAACCGCCCGAGCAAAGATTGTTCGGCAACAGCACACTGACCTGCTTTTCCTCGATGAAGCGCAGCAGCTTCGCCTCGATGACATCGGCGTGATTGTAGATGTCGAGTTCGAGGTCCTGTTCGCGCGCGTAGTCGGTGAATTTCACCGTGCCATTGCGCAGGATCTTCCAGGTCTGCGGGTGTTGGGCGTAGAGCTCGGGGATGTTGTAATTGGTGGGGACATCGTTGTTACCGGAGCAATACCAGACATTGTGTCCCAGCCGGTCCCGCAAGATGTGCCGCCACTTGTCCACTTCGAGCGAAACGCCATCCGTGCGCCCAAGCCGATTCTGAAAGAAAGCGAAAGTTGCCATGGCGGACGGATTTACTGGTTGATGTGGATGACCTTGGCGGGCGGGAAGCCGTTGAAGTAGGTCGAGCTGGCATGGCTGTAGGCGCCGATGTTCTCGCTGTAGAGCAGATCGCCCAAGTCCAAGTTGGCCGGCAAGTTCTCGGCCATCGAGACCACATCGAGCGCGTCGCAGGTTGGGCCGAACACGGAGCAGATGCTGGTCGGCCCCTTCTTGAACGCCTTCACCGGATACTTGCAGTGGTCGAAGATGACCCCCGAGTAGGTGTGATAGACGCCGTCGTTGATGTAGTAGCAGAGCTTGCCATCGCGACGCGCCTTGCCGACGATCTCCGACACCGCGCTGCAAGCGGTGGCGACCATGAAGCGTCCCGGCTCCGCCAGGATCTGCACTTCCTTCGGGAAGAGGCGATCCAGTTCGCGGTTGATGACCCGCGCCAGCTCACGAAACGGCTTCACACTCGCATCGTAGGGCGCCGGGAAGCCGCCGCCGATGTCGAGCAGGTTCATCTTCGTGTACCCGCGCGCCTTGGCTTCCTCGAAGATGTGAGCGGCCAGGTTGATCGCGGCGACGTAGTTGTCGAAGTTGGTTGTCTGGCTGCCGACGTGGAAGCTCAAGCCTTCCACCGTCAGGCCGGCCTTGTCCGCCGCCAGAATCAGATCCACCGCCTCACCAGGCGAGGCGCCGAACTTGGAGGACAACTCCACCATCGCGCCGGTATTGGGCACCTTCAGCCGCAAACAGAGACCGGCCTGCGGCGCGTGTTTCTTGATCTTGCGGATTTCCTCTTCGTTGTCATAGGTCACCAGCGGCTTGTACTGGTTCAACTGTTCCAGCGTCGCAATGGCCTTGATCGGGTTGGCGTAGATGATCTTGTCCCAGATCCAATCCTGGCGCTGCTTGGACGGCAGGTCCTTGATGTACTCATGCACGATCAGAAACTCCGGCATCGAAGCCACATCGAAGCTCGCCCCCGCCTCGTAGAGCGTCTTCACAATCGCCGGGTCCGGATTCGCCTTCACGGCGTAATAGGCCTGGATGCGCGGCAGATGTTTCTTGAACAGCGCGTAGTTCTTGCGCAATTGCGCGTGGTCCACCACGAACAACGGCGTGCCGTGTTCCCGGGCGAGTTTCTTCAGCAGTGCAAGCGATGCCATGATGTTTTTCCTGTGCGCCAGACTTGTAGCAGACACACCCCACCCGTCAAGTCACCGTTCGCAATCCAAGCTTTGGACCTTGGACTTCTTTGTGTGGGCGTCCCGCCGCGATTCTGTGGTCCCCTCTGCCGTCCGGCCTTTCGCCTTCAGCCTTTCAGCGTTTCGCCTCCAGAGCTGCACGCCCAGCAAGATCAATCCCCCCAGCAACGGGATCGCGATCAACGCATGGGCGGGCGTCAATTGCCGGCTCAACACCGATTCCTGCGGGGCGCGCGGGTTGACTCAGCACCGCGTCTGGGTGCCCGCCAGCGCCGCAATCGCCTTGCGCCGCGCCGGGCTGATGCTCGAATAACCCACTTGGAAATCATAGCGGTCGCCCACCTGCCAAGTGCCTTCCCAAGAATACTCATAGCTCACCGCCGCCCGGAAAACCGTTTGCTCGTGACTGAGACGGTGCGCATCGGGGGCCGACTCGCGGCTCAACACCTGGCTGCTCAGGACCGTGCAAGTGACCGGCTCGTAGAACAGGGCACGGGCGCTGTTGATCCACGGCACCGCTCCCGTGACCAACAAAATTGCCGCAATGACGCCGCCCAACATATAAAGGAACGTCTGTTTGTTCATCACCGGCCTCCCAACCGTGCCCGCGACCCTACC
>JBFZFE010000288.1:0-3080 GCA_041306525.1 Verrucomicrobiota bacterium
GGTATTTGTCCAAGTCGGGTAGGTGCCGCTCAAGCCAGCGATGCGGCCGTTATTGTCGTCGCAATACATGCTGATGGCCAGCCCGAGTTGTTTGAGGTTGCTGGTGCAGGCCGCCAAGCGCGCCTTGTTGCGCGCGTTGGCCAGGCCGGGGGCGAGCAACCCGAGCAACAACATCATGATGGCGATCACGACGAGCAGTTCAATGAGTGTGAACGCCCCAGGGTGCCGGCTTCTCAGGAACTTCATCATGGCTGAACTCCCTGACCGGGCAGTGAACACATGGCGGGGGTGAGTTCGGGTTGCGGTGGTCACGAAGGATTCAACAACCCGGCCCGGCAAAGGTTGCGAAGTGCGGGCCAGAGCGGCTGCGAAGGAATGAACCGCTCTCGCGCCGCCGCGGCAGCGCAGCTACAGGGATCATTCGTACCGGAGCGCCTCAATCGGATCGAGCCGGGCCGCTTTGAACGCGGGATAGAGCCCCGCCAGCACGCCGACTCCGGCCGAAAAGAGGAAGCTGATCAGCATCGCCTGCGCCTCAATAACCGGGGTGAAATCGAACGGGGCCAACGCTGCCAGTAGTTTCACCAGCCCGAAGGCGACTGCCAACCCGATCACCCCGCCGAGCAAGGCCAGCACGGTGCTTTCGACGATGATTTGCAGGAAAATATCGCGATGCCGCGCGCCGATGGCCTTGCGGATGCCAATCTCGTGGATGCGTTCGCTGATGGAGGCGAGCATGATGTTCATGATGCCGATACCGCCAACGATCAGGGAGATGCTCGCAATCAGCCCGCCGGTGCGGATCGCGTTGCCGGTCTGCTCCTTGATCCGGTCGGCCCAGTTCTCCTGCGTGTTGAAGCCGAAGTCCTCGACGCCGTGATGGGTCACCAGCAACACATTGCGCACCTGCTGGATCGATTCGTTGAGACGGTTCACGTCGGCCACCCGCAAATTCAAACTGCTCAAGCGCAGATCCGGCGCGTTGTTGGGGCTGCCGGACCGAAACACGGCGCGCATCGTGGTCAAGGGAATCACCACCATCTCATTCTTCCAATCAAACCAGTTCCCGCTGCCCGTGCGGCTCCGCCGTTCCGCCGCCCGTTGCGCCACTTTGTCGGGCTGACCGGCCTCGCGTTTCTTGCGGACCTCTTCCGTCTCATAATGCCGCAACACGCCGATGATCGTGAAGGACTGGCCATTGATGTCGATCCGTTCACCCAACGGCACCTGCGGTGGCTCACCCTCCGCCGCGGGGAACAACTGGTCGCGCACGCGCGTGCCAATCACACAGACGCGATGAAAATTGACCTGATCCAGGTCGGCGATGAACCGGCCATGCTCGACTTCGTGGTTCTGCACGGCCAGGAATTCTTCTTCCGCGCCCACCACCGCCCGGGCGCGCGTGGACTTTGCGCCATTGACAATCTTCGTCCAACGCAACTCCATCTCCGGCGAGACTGCCGCAATAAGCGAACAATTCGCCCGAATCGCCTCCACATCCCGCATCGTCCGTCCCGGCGACAGATCCGCCAGGTGTTCCTGATGTTGGGGCGGCTCCTGGTCAATCACCGCCACTTTCTCCAGTCCGCCGATCTCGTTCAGTGACGCCCGCATCCCGCTGGTCATGCCCGCCACCAGCGCGAACATCCCGATCAGACTGCAAACGCCCAAAATGATACCGAGCATCGTCAGCGCCGAACGAAACTTGTGCGCCGCAATTTCCTTGAGCCCGACACTGATCCCAATCCAAAGATTCATCGAAGTTCGCGCACTCTAGCCATTTTGCCCCGGCCCCGCAAACAATCGCGGGAAAAGAAAGCCCCCGGTCAGGACTGCTGACCGGGGGCTTGGGAGAATCAGCGGGTTAGAAGCTGATGCGAACGCCGCCGTTGGCCGAGTGCGGCTGGTAGTTGTCGCGGCCCAGCTCGGTGCTGTAATTGAGGTAGGTGCCGACCGTGGGCGTCCATTGCACGCCGAGGTTCACGCCGATGACCACGCTGTCGCGACCCAAGGATGGACCTTCGACGGTGAACACGCCGCCGCCGCCGCTGGCCAGGGCCGCCTCGACGGGGCTGTTCTTGTCCAGGTACTCGTGACGCCAGGCGACCCGCAGGTTCGGCACGAACTGCACCTTGCCGCATTGGGCCCGGTAACTGACCTGCGCCCCGAGCTGGCTGTGCAACGAATCGGCGCTCTGCGACTGGATCGTCAACGGCGCCTCCGAACCGGTTTCGGTGAAGCGGTCGATGTGCACCAGTTTGTATTGCAGCAACGCCCAAGGACCGTAGCTCCAAGCGCCGCTTTGCCGGTCAAACCCGCCACCCAGCATCGCGGTGAAGTCGCTGCCTGTGGTGTCGCCGCGTGCCGTGCCGCCGAGCGCTTCCCGCCGCGTCTCGTAGTCGTTGTACCCGCCGCCCACCAGCGCCTCGACATGCGCGCCCTTGTTGAACCACACCGCGTACAGGCCACCATGGCCGCGGTTCACATCCACGCGGCCGCCGTTGTCGAGGTCGGACTCGATACCGGCATAGCCGGCGGCGAAGCCGATGACCAACTGTTCGTTCAAACGACGATCAACCCCCAGGTTGAACCCGCCGCCGGTCAGGTCGTAGCCACTGGCGTTGGCATCGCCGTCCACCCCGATCCATTCGCCGACGCCTTCAACGTACACGCCCCACGGATTGTCGAGGGTGGGACGGAACACATCCTGGGCGCTGCCAGTCCCGCTGGCAATCCCGCCGCCGGCGGCCAGCACCGCGCCATCGGCATCACGCAAACTGAACCGGTGCCCGCTGAACCCGCGGCTGCCGGCCCGCAGTTCGCCCAAACGTCCGAGCATGGAGTTGCCGAGCGATTCCATTCCGGCAAAACCGAGTTGGAACAGCGACGCGAATTCCTCGGGCGCAATCTGGTCGAGACTACCCGGCAGGTCATCGCCGGGCACGCTGCCGAGATAGCTCATCAAGCCCGCCGCTGCGGGGTCCTCGGCTGCGTCGTCGAGAGCGACGGCCATGCGCATCTGGTTCGGCGTCGTCGCGTACGGCTGGAACGAAGCCAGCACCCAGTTGAGCACGACGTTG
>JBFZFE010000289.1:0-3489 GCA_041306525.1 Verrucomicrobiota bacterium
ACGAACTCGACAAGAAGCTCCTCGGCATCATCCAAACCGCCGTCCCGGTAGTCGCACGCCCCTGGGCCGCGGTGGCCGGTAAGCTCGGCTTGGACGAGGACGCGGTGATACAACGCATCGCCACCCTGAAAGCGGGACGCGCCATCCGCCAGATCAGCGCCATTTTCGACACGAAATCGCTCGGCTACGAATCCTCGCTGGTCGCCTGCAAATGCGCTCCCAGCCGGGAAGAAGAAGTGGCCGCCATCATCAGCGCGCACCCGGGCGTCTCGCACAATTACAGGCGCGACCACGCCTTCAACCTCTGGTACACGCTCGCCGTCGCGCCCACCTCCAAACTCGGTCTGCAGCGCACCATTGAGATGCTCCACCAGCTCACCGGCGCCGAAAGCACGCGACCGTTGCCGACGCTGCACCTCTTCAAGATCGGCGTCGAACTCGATGTCGAAGGCACAGGCAAGGCGAGCGACAAGAAAGCCGGCGGCTATTCGCACAAAGATCGCCAAGCGACGGCCACGCCAGTGAACATCCCGTTCGTGCGCGAGATGCAACGGGATTTGCCGCTGGAACCCGAACCGTTCGTCGCCATTGCCGGTAGGCTCGGGATCTCGCTCGAAGAACTCCAGCGTCTCACCGCCGCGATGATCGCAGCCGGTCAACTCCGCCGTTTCAGCGCCGTGTTGCGACACCGCGAAATCGGGTTCAGTGCCAATGGGATGGGCGTCTGGGCTGTGCCCGGTCACGATGAGGAAATCCTCCGCATCGGCGAGAAGATGGCCGCCTACCGGGCGGTGACGCATTGCTACCGGCGTCCCTCCTACCCCGACTGGCCCTACAACATCTTCACGATGATCCACGCCCGGACGCGGGAAGAGTGTCACGCCGTTGTGGACGCCATCGCCAAGGAGACCGGCATCACCGATCACGGCATTCTTTACTCGACCAAGGAATTCAAGAAGGTACGCGTCCAATACTTCACCGAAGCCGAAGCCGCGTGGGAGAACGAGCGCATTGCAGCTCTGCCACGTGTGTAATACAGTGACCCCATGAAGATGCTGACCGTGAGATTGCCCGAGAAGCTGGTGGCTGAAATCGAAGCCGAGTCGAAGGCCCGCGGCATCGCCAAGTCCGACGTGG
The DNA here is from genome assembly GCA_041306525.1 of Verrucomicrobiota bacterium. Classification (GTDB taxonomy): domain Bacteria; phylum Verrucomicrobiota; class Verrucomicrobiia; order Palsa-1439; family Palsa-1439; genus JBFZFE01. The sequence continues at coordinate 1,138 of JBFZFE010000289.1, forward strand.
TCCGCGAGCGGTTGCAGGAATACCAAGCCCGTCCCGCCAGGAAGCGTCCGTTGACCATGGCGGAAGCGGCCCCCGACATCCTCCTTGAACTCGAAATCGCTGCCCAAAAGACAGCCCACTTGCCGCGGCAGAACGTCGCCACGACCGTGAAACAACTGCTGCCGGAGTCAATTCGTGCCCACAAGCTACGTCGTTGACACCGCCGCCCTTGTCGCCTTTTTCGGCGTTCGCGAACAACATCACCGTTGGGCGCGACAAGCCTTCAGCTCGTTGCCCACACCGTGGCTGACCTGCGAGGCAGTCCTGGCTGAGTCGCTGCATCTGCTCGACGGTGTCGGGCAAAAAGCGCTTCGCCGCCTACTGCGCGACGAAATCATTCGCGTCGCATTCGAGTTGGACACGCAGCTCGACCCGGTTCTGGACCTCATGGAGAAATATGCCAATGTGCCCATGAGCTTGGCCGACGCGTGTGTTGTCCGTATGACCGAACTGCTTCGCGATCCTGTCGTGCTCACGGCCGATGCCGATTTCCGCATCTACCGTCGCCACAGCCGGCATGTGATTCCCTGTTTGATGCCATGATTCCCATCGCCACCACTGATCTGATCAATGCCAGGATTCTTGCGGTCTCGGAAGACCGGCTCCAAGGATTCCAACGCGATCCACTCGGTGAGATTGCGCGACAATCGGGAGTGGAGTTGACGGTCGTCGTCGAACGGATTCGGGCGATGTTGGCGGGCGGAACGATTCGCCGGGTCCGGCAAACGTTGCTGGCGACCAATCTCGCGCAAGGGGCGCTGGTGGCGTGGCAGGTGCCGGAGGAGAAACTGGCGGCGGCGTTCGACTGGATGTTTCAACGCGACCCGTTCTCGGGCCATGTCGTGGTGCGCACAACCGATGCCGGGTCGACGAAGTACCGGCTCTGGACGACGTTAAAGGTGCCGCAGGGCTTTTCGATGACGCGGCACTGCGAGTTCCTGGCGCAACAGACCGGGGCGGCGAAGTTCGTTCTCTTGCCAGCCAAGAAACTCTTTGCGCTCGGGGTCGGCCACGTCCGCCGGCGCGGACTCGAACCCGGCAGCCGGGCGGAAGTGTTGGCCGAGGTGCAGGATGTGGCCATCGAGACGTTGAATGAACGCGAGTGGCGGGTGCTGACGGCGTTGAAGCGCGAGTTTGCCGTCGCAGAGCTCGTGCCTGATATCTGGGCAGGCCGCGCGCAGGAAGCCGGCGTTTCGTTGCCGGAGTTTCTGGAGATCGCCACCGGCTTGAACCAACGGCGCATCATCGGGCGTTTCTCGACGTTTCTGGAGCACGTGAAAACGCTGGCCACGGGCGAACAGGTGACCCGTTACAACGCGCTGTTTCACTGGGCTGTGCCGGCAGGACGTGAACTCGATGCAGGCCGGGAGGTCGGACGTCACCACATCATGACCCACGCTTACTGGCGCGAGGCGGGCCCCGAGTTCCATGGCGTCAACATCATGGGCGTCGCGCACGGCACCGACAAAGCCGTGTTGCTGGCGCACAAGGCGGCAATGGACCGGCACCTGGAAGAGGCAGGCATCCGGGTGGGTTACACGAGTGTTTTCTGGGGCGGCCGCAGCGAAATCAAACCTAGCGAGATCGCCCCGCAAGCTTACCGTGACTGGGCTTGTCACAACGGACTGACATTATGAAACTCGCCTTTTTTGAACTGCATGAGTGGGAAGAACAATATCTGCGCCATCACTTGAACGGGACGCATGAGTTGTTGGTGTTTCGCGATGTGCTCACCGACGCCGATCTGGCGCGGATCGCCGACGCCGACGTGATTTCGCCGTTCATCTATTCGCGTCTGACAGCGGACCGGTTGGCGAAACTGCCGAACCTGAAACTGGTCACCACCCGCTCGACCGGGTTCGACCACGTCGACATCGCCACCTGCCGGCAACGCGGCATCGCGATCTGCAACGTGCCGTCCTACGGCGAGAACACCGTCGCCGAACACACCTTCGCCCTCGTCCTTGCGCTCTCCCGCAAAGTGCATGAGGCGTTCGTCCGCGTGCGGGCCGGTAACTTCTCGCTCGAAGGCCTGCGCGGATTCGACCTGAAGGATAAAACCATCGGCGTGGTCGGCGCGGGCCACATCGGCTTGCACGTCATCCGCATCGCCCGCGGCTTCGGCATGAAAGTATTGGCGTTCGACGTGAACCGGAACCCATTTCTCGCCGAGGTGCTCGGCTTCGAGTATCGCGACCTGGATTCGCTGCTCGGCGAGTCCGACATCATCACCTTGCACGCGCCCTACAACAAACACACGCACCACCTCATCAATCGCGACAACATCGCCCGCATCAAACGCGGCGCGATCCT
>JBFZFE010000290.1:0-2939 GCA_041306525.1 Verrucomicrobiota bacterium
CCTTCCGCACCGCCCCGACCGTCGCTCAGGTTGTCGAGAAGATGATTGCCGAGGCTGTCAACAATGGCCGCCGTCACAAGACCACGGTTGACCTGCGCTATCGGCTGGGCGTGTTCGGCAAGACGTTTGGCACCCGCAAGCTCAGTGAGATCACTCTCGAAGAATTGAAGGCATGGCTCGACAACCCGACGCTATCGGCACGGAGCAAGATTCACAACGCAACGAAAATCTCCCAGCTTTACAACTACGCCATCCGGCAGGGTTGGGTGGAAAGCAACCTCGTCAAGCGGATCACCCGCCCCAGCGTCGAAGATGTCGCGCCCGGCATCCTCACCCCCCAGCAAGCCGCCCGGCTTCTGGAGCACGCCGACAAGCATCCACTCTTGCCCTATGTCGCCATCGGATTGTTTGCCGGGCTGCGAAGTACCGAGTTGCACCGGCTCGACTGGTCTGCCGTCAAGCTGAGCGAGCGTTGCATCATCATCGGCGCGGAAGTGGCCAAGAAACGAAGCCGGCGTGTTGTCGAGATCAACGACACCCTCGCCGCATGGCTGGCTGTGTGCGCGAAACCGGCCGGCAAGGTCGTTCCGCTCTACAACCTGACTCGCTCCATGCACAAGCTGGCAACGGTGGCCGGCTTCGCCAAGTGGCCGCACAACGCCTTACGGCATAGCTTTGCCAGTTACCACTTGGCCAAGCATGGCGACGCGACCAAGACCGCGTTTCAAATGGGCAACGATCCCGTTGTGGTGCATCAATCGTACAAAGCGTTGGTCAGTAACGGGGACGTGCAACGGTATTGGGATTTGCGCCCCGCCGGTGCCGATGCCTCGAAGATCGTCGCCATGAAAGTTGGCTAAATTGGCGTCCTCAACTGCACCGAGCATGAAGCGCACAATCGTAATGACCGACGGCCTGAGTGGCAGGCCGAGCCAGAATCTGTCGGCGTGGACTTCAACGGTGACTTCCGGAAGCGTCCGCGTTACATTCAGCGCTCGTTCCGGAAGGAGTCGAATGTTTCATGACGAGCATCAATTTGGGGGCCTCACCGAATCGTTGCGCCGATCGGAGGATCTGGCGTGACCACTGCTGCCCAATTTCAAACATACCTCGATGCCATAGAAGGCGCTCACTTTGAGTTCAAGGAAGCCAAGAGCAGCTTCGAATTCGAGAATCTGGTTGAGTACTGCGTGGCACTCGCGAACGAGGGCGGCGGCAAAATCATTCTCGGCGTGACGGACAAAAAGCCGCGGCGTGTTGTCGGCACGGCAGCCTTCCACGAACCACTCCGCACCGAGAAGGGCTTGTTCGACCGACTGCACCACCGCATTGAGGTTGAGGAATTTATTCACCCCGGCGGTCGCGTTTTGATCGTGCATGTGCCCGGTCGCCTGCCCGGCACGGTCTGGCACTACAAGGGCTGCCGCTGGATGCGTTCCGGTGATTCGCTTGTGCCGATGAGCGATGACATGCTCCGGGCAATCTATGCCGAAACCGGTCCCGACTACTCGGCGGAGATTTGCCCGAAGGCGACGATTGCCGACCTTGATCCCGGCGCCATCGCTGATTTCCGGAGGCGGTGGGCAAAGAAAACCAAGAACCCGCGCATCGAATCGTGGAGTGATGAGCAAACACTCGCCGATGCAGAGTTGCTGTTGGATGGACAGATCACCTATGCCGCGCTGATATTATTCGGCACACGACAGGCATTGGGTCGGCACCTGGCCCAAGCGGAGGTCATCTTCGAATACCGCTCGCAGGAAGCGGCTGGCCCGGCGCAGGACCGGCATGAGTACCGCGAGGGCTTCTTCCGATTCCATGATGCGCTCTGGGAGAAGATCAATCTCCGCAATGACAAACAGAGCTATCAGGACGGCTTTTTTCGTTTCGACATTCCCACCTTCGATGAAACGGTGGTGCGTGAAGCTGTCCTCAATGCGGTTTGCCACCGGGATTACCGGCATGGTGGCTCGGTGTTTGTTCGACAGTTTGCACGCCGGCTGGAGATCGTCAGTCCGGGCGGATTTCCGCCCGGCATCACATTCGACAACATCATCGACCAGCAGAATCCACGCAACCGGCGACTGGCCGAGGCGTTCGCTCGCTGCGGCATGGTGGAACGCTCCGGTCAGGGGATGAACCTGATGTTCGAGCAGTCCATCAGACAGAGTAAACTCGTGCCGGATTTCAGTGGGTCTGCCGCGCATGAGGTGCGCCTCACCCTCCATGGCACAGTCACCAATCCAAAGTTCGTCCGGTTTCTGGAGCAAGTCGGACAGGAAAAGATGGCGGCCTTCGGCACGCATGATCTGCTGGTGCTCGATTACCTGCAACGTGACGCGAAAATACCGGAGTATTTGCGGCCACGCCTGCCTCACCTGGCTGAGCTTGATGTCGTCGAACCGGTTGGTCGAGGCCGCGGAGCGCGCTACATTCTCTCCCGCCAACTTTACGAGCATCTCGGTGAGAAGGGCACGTATACCCGCAAACGCGGCTTGGATCGTGAAACCAACAAGCAGTTGCTCGTTAAACATCTTGAGGACTGCCGCCAGACAGGTTGCCGGTTACAGGAACTCAACCAGGTACTTCCCGATTTGACCCGCCGACAGGTGCAGGGACTACTCAGAGAACTCCGAGCAGAAGGGCGCGCCCATAGCGTTGGGCAAACGAACGCGGGCCGATGGTATCCGGGCCAGCCCAGGTGATTGCACCGGAACGATGGACGGTGCAATGAACGGTGCAATTCGATGGGCTGACCCGATCCATAAACACCGTATTATTAAGCGCTTGGTACAAAGCCAAATTGCACCGAATCTGTTTGCCAAACGTAATTTCGGCGCAATCCAAAACGCATCACCGATGACCCGGCCAAAACCCGTTTGATGAGGCTTTACCGTCTTAGCCCGACTTTCGCTACTGGGATAGGAAAACGGCTATTT
>JBFZFE010000291.1:0-4802 GCA_041306525.1 Verrucomicrobiota bacterium
GCATCGAAGGCGAGTATCGCGGCGCCCGCGAACAGATTCTGGAGGAGATCTACACCTGGTTCAGCGACATCCTGCTCTGCGTCGAACAGGCGGAACCGCATCTCCTCGCCCATCCCGAGCACCTCGCCGAACTCCAACAAGCCGCCGCCGGCAAGGATTACCACAAAGCCGCCGACCACCTCGACGCCATTGACCAGATCCGCACCTCCTTGAGCCGCAACATCCCCGAGCCGTTCGCGCTCGAAGTCGGCCTGCTCAAACTCGTGTCGTGACCTCCCCCCGGCAACGTTACGTTGCAGCCGCCCTCGCCGCCCTGGCTTTTGTGGCGCCCGTGAAGTTCGGCACGCCGGTCGTTTTGGATTCGGTCCAGATGCTGCCAGGGTCAGCCATCGAATGGCTCCTTTTCTCCTGGCCCATCGCGTTGTTGGTGATCTTGGTCGGGCTTACGCTCGGACCGGTCACCGCACTGCCGCGACAGCCGGTCAGCATTCTGGTGCTGGTTTGGCTCGGCACCCAGGCGCTGGCCTTGCCGGGCTCGATCAACTGGCAGACCTCTGCGGAAACCGTCTTCTTTTTTGCCGGTTGCGTTCTCGTCTATCTCGTCGTCGCCCGGTACGGACGCGAGCCAGCCGCCGTGAACGCCGTCCTGATCGGACTCAGCCTCGCCACGTTGGCCACCATCCTCGTGGCGTTGGACCAGCATTTTGGCGGTCTGGAGGCGACTCGACAATTTGCCATCGGTAACGAGCCGTTGATGCAACGGCTGGCCAGCGGGCGGGTTTTCGGGACGTTTGTGTATCCGAACACACTGGCCGGTTTCCTGGTCTTGGCGTTTGCACCCGTGCTGGCGTGGATTGGTGGTCGCTCTTGGCCCCGGCAGGTTCGCTGGGCGGCACTGATCAGCGCGGCCGGCATGATGAGCTGGGGTCTGCTGCTTACCGGGTCACGCGGCGGGCTGGCCGCTTTTGTGGTGGTGATCCTGACCGGGGCGCTTTTGCTGGCCAAGACCCGCCCTCAACGGCTGGCCGGCATCGGCGCGGCGGTGCTCTGCATGGCGGCAGGGGCGATGCTGATCGGGAGCCGAGGGGCGGCGAGTCTGGAGGCGCGGTTTGATTACTGGCGCGGCGCGGTGGCCGTGGCGCGGGATTTTCCGTGGTTGGGAACCGGGCCGGGCACGTTCGGTTCGATTTACCCACTGTACAAGACGGCGTCGACCGAAGAAGCGGAACTGGTCCATAACGCTTACCTCCAGATGTGGAGCGATTCCGGCGTGCTCGCGTTCCTGGCGTTTGCCGCCCTGTGGGGGGGGGGACTGTGGCTGGCGGTGCGGCGGGCCCGGGAATCTGGCGGCGAGCCGGTGAGGGTGGCCTTGGCCGCGGCGCTGGCGGGTTGGGTGGTGCATCAAGGCGTCGATTTTAATCTGCACGTGCCCGGGACGGCTTTACCCGCTTTCCTGCTCCTCGGCTTGGCGGTGGCCGGTCAGGTAACGAGCGCGGAAAAGCCGGTCCCCTCATGGCGCTGGACCAGATTGGCGGTGCTGGGCGCGGGTCTGGCAGTGGTGGGTTGGGAAGGACGGCTGTTGCTGGCGAAAGCGCGATTGGCCGGGGGCGACTTGGTCGGGGCAGTGCGTTTGGTGCCCAACAACGCCGATTACTGGTCGGCACTGAGCCGGGCGGCTGAGGAGGCGGCGAACTGGCCGCTCGCGATTCAGGCGGCGGAAAGGGCGGTGGAACTGGATCGTTACCGGGCGAGCCGGCACTGGCGGTTGGCCTTGGCGGAGGCGCGCGTGCATGGCTGGACGGAACGTTCTGCGGCTCAGTTGCGGGAGGCGGTCCGATTGAATCCGACGAAAAAGCAGTACCGGGAGGCGCTGGCCGAGGTCGAGGAAAAGCTTCGACAAGGCCCGGGCGCTTTGTTACTGTCCGCTCCCCAAGGCGAGGTCGCAGGCTTCTCAATTGACAGTTCAAGGCAGGAAGACTACAAACCGCGCTCCAATTAAGGAAAACAACATGGAACTCGAACAAATCAAGGCCATCATCGAGATGATGAAGGAGAACGACCTCTCGGAGTTCTCCATGGAGGCCAACGGTTTGAAGCTGCGCGTCAAACGTGGGCCGGAAGGCGTTTCCCAAGTGGTGACCGCGCCCGCACCCGCCCCCGTGGCAGCGCCGGCACCCGTGGCGGCCACACCGGCACCCGCGGCACCCGTCGCGCCCGTCGCGGAAGGGAAGTTCATCAGTTCGCCGATGGTCGGCACATTCTACCGTTCACCCTCACCGGATTCGCCGTCGTACATCGAAGTCGGCGCCGAGGTGGACGAAGAAACCGTCGTCTGCATCATCGAGGCGATGAAGGTGATGAACGAGATCAAGGCGGAGTGCAAAGGCGTCATCACCGAAGTGCTGTCCGAGAACGCCAAGCCGGTCGAGTTCGGTCAGAAACTGTTCGCTGTCCGACCCAAATAACGCCCCATGTTTGACAAAATTCTCATCGCCAATCGCGGCGAAATTGCGGTTCGCATCATACGGGCTTGCAAGGAGTTGGGCATACGGACTGTCGCGGTGTTTTCGCAGGCCGATGCCACCAGTTTGCACGTCCAACTCGCCGATGAAGCCGTCTGTATCGGCCCGGCGCCGAGCATGGAGAGCTATCTCAAGATTGACCGCATCATCAGCGCCGCCGAGGTGGGTGACGTCGAGGCGATCCATCCCGGGTACGGTTTCCTGGCCGAGAACGCGCATTTCGCCGAGGTCTGCGAGAACTGCAACATCAAGTTCATCGGCCCGCCCAGCAGTGCGATTCGGGCGATGGGCGACAAGGTTGCCGCGCGCGAGGCGATGCGCAAGGCGGGCGTCCCGATTGTGCCCGGCAGCGATGGCCCGGTTGACAGCGAGGCGGTCGCACTGAAAACGGCGCGCCGCATCGGTTACCCGGTGTTGGTGAAGGCGACGGCAGGCGGCGGCGGCAAAGGCATGCGCGTAGCGCATAACGACCCGAGCCTGATCAAGGCGTTTCATACGGCACGTTCCGAGGCGGAACGCGCATTCTCCAATGGCTCGGTCTATATCGAGAAGTACCTGGAAAACCCGCGCCACATCGAATTCCAGATTCTGGCCGACCGCAAAGGCAACGTGATTCACCTCGGCGAACGCGATTGCTCCCTGCAACGCCGCCACCAGAAGCTCCTCGAAGAATCTCCCTCGCCCGCCCTGACCAGCGATCTGCGCAAGAAAATGGGTCGCGCGGCGGTCAAAGCGGCGGAATCGGTCGGGTACGTCAATGCCGGCACGATCGAGATGCTGCTCGATGAGAAGGGCGACTTCTTCTTCATCGAGATGAACACCCGCATCCAAGTCGAGCACGCAGTCACTGAGGAAGTCACCGGCATCGACATCGTCAAGGAACAGATCCGCATTGCCGCGGGCGAGGATCTGGGCTACAGCCAGAAGGACATCCAGTTCCAGAAGTACGCCATCGAATGCCGCATCAACGCGGAAGACCCGTTCAACGACTTCCGTCCCAGCCCCGGCAAAGTCGAGTTTCTCTGCACCCCGGGCGGACATGGCGTGCGCGTGGATACCCATGTGTATGCCGGTTACACCATTCCGTCGAACTACGACTCGATGATCGCCAAGCTGATCTGCTACGGACGCGACCGGCGCACGGCGTTGGACCGCATGTCGCGGGCGTTGGATGAGTTCATCATTCGCGGCATCAAGACGACGATTCCGCTGCACAAGCTCATCATCAAAGATCCCAATTTCCGTCGGGGCCGCTACTCGACGGCGTTTATCGAACGGCTGATGACGGCCAATCGTCCTTTGGTGGCCGGTAAAGCCGAGAACGCGGACCAGAAACCCAGCGCCTGAGCAGCGTTGGCTCTTCGGTCCCACAACCTAAAATCAGAACGGGCGCGGTGTATCCCTCGCCCGGCAGGAGAACACCATGGCTGCGCAGAAACTGTCCGGTAACATGCTGATCGCCCAGAGCGGCGGTCCCACCGTTGTCATCAACCAGAGCCTCGTCGGCGCCGTGCTCGAAGCCAAGAAGCACAAGCAGATCAAGAAGATCTACGGCTCGCTCCACGGCCTCAAAGGCATCCTCGAAGAAAACCTTTGCGACCTCGGCAAGGAAACGGTCGCCAACCTCGAACTTGTCGCCGGTACCCCCTCGTCTGCATTGGGTTCGGTTCGCAAGAAACCCACCGCCGAAGACTGCGTCAAGGTGTTCGCGGTCCTGAAGAAATACAACGTCCGCTATTTCTTCTACATCGGCGGCAACGACAGCGCCGAGACCACCCACATCATCAACGAAGCCGCCATCCAAGGCGGTTACCAGATGAAGTGCTTCCACATCTGCAAAACCATCGACAACGACCTCCGTGAAAACGATCACACCCCCGGCTTCGGCAGCGCCGCCAAGTTCGTCGCGCAGGCGTTCATGGGCGACAACCTCGACAATCGCTCCCTGCCTGGAGTGAAGATCAACGTCATCATGGGCCGCCACGCCGGCTTCCTGACCGCCGCCGCCGCGCTCGCTCGCGTTTACCCCGATGACGGTCCGCACCTCATCTACCTGCCCGAACGGCCGTTCAGCATGGACAAGTTCCTCAAGGACGTGAAGGGCGTCTACGCCAAGTACAAACGCTGCGTCGTCGCCGTCAGCGAAGGCATCACCGATGAAAAGGGCGAAGCCATTGCCAGCAAGTTCATCAAGGAAGTCGACAGCCACGGCAACGTCCAGCTCTCCGGCAGCGGCGCCCTCGGCGACGTGCTGGCCAAGGAGATCAAGGAAAAGGCCGA
>JBFZFE010000292.1:0-2619 GCA_041306525.1 Verrucomicrobiota bacterium
TTAAATATCGACAGAGATCGGCTTTTACTGTGGGTCTTCAAAATCTTCAGGCGCAAGCCACATGTTAATATTCATGTTCTGGTGGAGGACACGTATGATTGCAACGCCTTTTGGTGTTGGCTGTTAGCCGGCGTGCAAAAATGACCCACCTTTGATGGAAATCGGCATCCAAAATTGACCCACCTCAGCATCGCCTCCATGCTCTCGGGATTTGCCCCGAGAGAGGAGCTTCCGAAAGGAGATGCTGACCGTGGAAACCATCCGCAAGATTCGCAACGCCCATCATCGGGATCACAAGCCGATTCGCCAGATTGCCAAGGACATGAACCTGTCCCGCAATACCGTGCGCACGATTTTGCGGTCCAACGTGACGGAGTTGCATTACGAACGCAAGGTGCAGCCGGCGCCGAAGCTGGAGTCGTTCAAGGCCTCGCTGACCAAGGCGCTGGAGGAAGACGCCCGCAAGCTGAAGAAACATCGGCGCAGCGCGTTGCTGCTGTTCGAGCAGGTGCAGCGCGAGGGATTTGCCGGCGGGTATGACGCGGTGCGGCGCTTCGTGCAGCGCTGGAAGAAGGAGGAACAGGAACCGGTCAAGGCCTTCGTGCCGCTGAGCTTTGCTCCCGGCGAGGCGTTCCAGTTCGACTGGGGGTACGAGCAGATCGAACTGGGCGGCGTCAATGTGCGGGTCAAGATCGCTCAGTTCCGCTTATGCCACAGCCGGGCGCCGTTCTGCGTGGCGTACCTGCGCGAGAGCCTGGAGATGGTGCTGGACGCCCATGTTCAGGCGTTCACGTTCTACGGCGGTGCCTGTCGCCGCGGGATCTATGACAATCTGAAGACGGTGGTCAGCAAGGTTCTGGTGGGCAAGGACCGGGTGTTCAACCGGCGCTTCCAGACGCTGGCCTCGCACTACCTGTTCGAGCCGGTAGCCTGCACCCCGGCCGCCGGTTGGGAGAAGGGGCAGATCGAACGGCAGGTCGGCTTCGTGCGCCAGCGCCTGTTCGCCAATCGGCGCAAGTTCGCCGATCTGGAGGAGTTGAGCACCTGGCTGCGGGACGAGTGCCGGGCGCTGGCGGCTGGGCAGAAGCACCCGGAGTTCACCGATCAGACGGTGCTGGAGGTGCTGGAGCGGGAGCGTGCCTCGCTGGTCAATGTGCGGGTGGCCTTCGACGGCTACCAGGAAACGGTCGCCCGCGTCACCCCGATGGGGCTGGTCTCCTTCGACCGCAACCGCTACAGCGTGCATGGCTCGGCCGTTGGTCGGACCGTGATGGTGCGGGCCTACGCCACCTGGATCAAGGTCATTCACAACGGCAAGGTGGTGGCCTGTCACCGCCGGCAGTTCGGCCGGGACAAGACCCTGTTCGACCCGTGGCACTACTTGGACGTGCTCAAGCACAAGCCCGGCGCCTTGCGCAACGGCACCCCGTTCCAGGACTGGGCTCTGCCCGAAGCGCTGCAACAGGTCAAGGCCGTGCTGCTCAAGCGTTCCGACGGTGATCGGCAGTTCGTGGCGATTCTGGCCAGTGTTCCGACCTATGGGTTGGACGCGGTCGACGTGGCCTGTGCGACGGCACTGAGCCAGAACAGCATCAGCCGCGACGTGATTCTGAACCTGCTGTCACGCAGCACCGAGGAGCCAACCACGGAGAGTTGCGCGGCGCCGAGTCACCTGCCGCCGCTGCGCCTGATCCCCACGGCCGATTGCCGCCGCTACGACCGCCTGCTGATGGGAGGTCCACGTGCTTCGTGACCGGCTCTTGCAAACCATGACGGCCCTGAACCTGTATGGCATGAAGGGTGTTCTCGACGAACTGCTGGCCACCGCCCAGAAGCAGCGGGCCACGCCGGAGAAGATGCTGCTCGACTTCCTGGAAGCGGAACTGGCCGAACGCAACGTCCGCAGCATCCGCTACCGCCTCGGTCTGGCCCGATTCCCGGTCGCCAAGGACCTCGATCAGTTCGACTTCGGCGCCTCGCCGGTGGACGAAGCCCAGGTCCGGGCGCTCTATGACGGGCGGTTCCTGAGTGACAAGAGCAACGTCATCCTGATCGGCGGCACCGGGACCGGCAAGACGCACGTGGCCATCGCCATCGCCCGGCAGGTGATCCGCAACGGCGCCCGCGGCAAATACTTCAACCTGGTGGATCTGGCCAACCAGCTCGAACAGGAGAAGCTCGCGGGGCGCGGCGGCAAACTGGCCGACAGCCTGGCCCGCCTCGATCTGGTCGTGCTCGACGAACTCGGCTACCTGCCGTTCTCCAAGAACGGCGGCCAGCTCCTGTTCCACCTGATCGCCCGACTCTACGAGCGCACCTCGCTGCTCATCACCACCAACCTGACCTTCGGCGAATGGCCACAGGTGTTTGGCGACGGCAAGATGACCACGGCCCTGCTCGACCGGGTCACCCATCACTGCGAAATCATCGAAACCGGGAACGAGAGCTGGAGAATCAGAACGAGGAAAAGCGACCAAAACTGACCCTCTGGGGTGGGTCAAAATTGGACGCCGATGGTGGGTCAATATTCAATGCCGATTGACACTCCTGAGGGATCGATTCCCAATGACCTCTTTAAACATCCTCAAGGAGCAGGTCACCTCTATAGCTGATTTCTCT
>JBFZFE010000293.1:0-9924 GCA_041306525.1 Verrucomicrobiota bacterium
CAGGACAGCCTCGGCCAGTTGCCGGCTCATGTCGGCATCGGCTTTCAACAGATGCAGGGCGATGCGCTCCGCACTGCGTTTCCCGATGCTGGGCAACCGGCTGAGTTGCGCAATCAGGTTCTGGACGGGCTGGGGATAATCCACGGATTAGAGACCGAGTCCCGGCGGCAGGTTCATGCCGGCAGTGACTTTGCCCATTTCGTCGTTCTGGGTCTTCTTGGCCGTTTCCAAGGCATTGGTGACCGCGGCAACGATGAGGTCCTCGAGCATCTCCACGTCGGCGGGGTCAACAACCTTCGGATCAATCTTGATGCGGGCGATGGTGCCGTCGCAACGGGCGATGGCCTTGACGACGCCGCCGCTGGCGCTGCCTTCGACCTCGCGGGAAGCGAGTTCTTCCTGCACCTTGGTCATCTGCTCCTGCATCTTCTGCGCTTGTTTCAAAAACTTGCCTAATCCTGCCATATGATTCTCACTTTCTGACTTCGACGATGGTTCCCTTGAAGACCTCCAATGCCTTTTGAATCAGAGGATCGTTCTTGAATTCTTCCATGGTGCGCGCGACCGGGGCCGGTGACGCTGTCCGCGCCGCTGCCGTTGCGCTGGGGGCGGCGGCGGCCGTGATTTCGAACTTCACCTGCACGTCGCGACGCAGCTTTTCCTTGAGCGTGGCCTGCAACACTTCCAAGTTGCGGGCTTGGGCCACGAAATCGCGTTGCGCCTTGAAGTCGGGCTCGAAGCCGACCGTGATGATGCCGCCTTGGATGCCGATGAGCTTCGCACTGGTCAACTGGCTCTTGGCATACGGCATCACCTTGCCAAAATGTTCCACCGCTGCTTGCCACGCCTCCTCAAGGCTGACCGGGCCGCTCGGAGCAGCCGGGCTTACCGGCGCCGCCGGGCGCGCCACCGGGGCAGATCCAGTGCTGGCTGTCGTTGGCGAGGCCGGTGTCGATGCCTTCAGTTCATTGAGCTTTTGAAGGATGCCTTCGAGACCAACCATCTGCTTGGCTTTGATCGCACGAACAAAAGCGATTTCGAGGAACACGCGTTTGGAGAGGGCGTAGCGTAACCGGCTCTCGGCATTGGTCAGCGCGTCGATCATGCGCAGCACAGCATCGGAGTCAACCCGACCGGCTTGCGCTTTGAGCAACGCGAGTTCGGTCTCAGGCACTTCGAGCAGCTTGGCGGCTTCAGTGCCCAAGCTCATCACAAGCAGGTTGCGGAAATGGTCGAGAACATCGGCCATGATCCGTTGCAGATCTTTGCCGACTTCATCCAGTTCCTTGACGATGCCTAACGCGACGCTGGTCTGGCCGTCGATCAACGCGTCGGTCAACCCGGCTAGCTTCTCGTGGGCGACCAAGCCGAAAACCTGCAGCACATCGGCCTCAGTGATTGTGTCGCCGCAGAAAGCAATAAGCTGGTCGAGTGCGCTTTCCGCGTCGCGCAAACCGCCTTCCGCCCCCCGGGCGATGGCGGTCAGCGCCGCATCGTCAATCTTCACCTGCTCGCTGGCGGCAATGGTGCGCAGGTGGTCCACGATCAGGCGGGCCGGTATGCGGCGCAAATCGAAGCGTTGGCAGCGCGACAGGATGGTGGCCAGCACCTTTTGCGGCTCGGTGGTGGCGAAGATGAACTTCACATGCGGCGGCGGTTCCTCCAGCGTCTTGAGCAGCGCGTTGAACGCCGCGGTGCTGAGCATGTGAACTTCGTCGATGATGTAGACCTTGTACTTGCCGCGGGTCGGCGCAAAGCGGACGTTGTCGCGCAGGTCACGGACCTGCTCGACGCCGTTGTTGCTGGCGCCATCGATCTCGAGCACGTCAAGCGAACGACCTTCCCGGATTTCCTTGCAAGGGTCGCACTGGTCGCAAGGCGTGGGAGTCGGGCCATGGACACAGTTCAGCGCCTTGGCGAAGACGCGGGCAATGGTGGTTTTGCCGATGCCGCGCGATCCGACAAAAAGATAGGCGTGAGCAAGGCGCTGCTGTTCGATGGCATTTTTGAGTGTGGACGTGACGTGCTGTTGTCCGATCACATCATCGAACTGCTGCGGCCGCCATTTGCGGGCCAGGACTTCGTATTGTTTGGCCATTGAAATCGGAACAGGATCGAGGGAGTGGTGGAGCACCGGAGTAATTGCTCCCTACCCCACCACTCCCTCACTCCAAGCTTAAGGTCGTGCACCCCGTGTTGACAAACAACGTCGGCTCGCGCGCCGCAGTTAAGGCTCAGGCCAGGCGCCCCGACGGCACATGGCACATCCAAGCCTACCGTTGCTGCCTTCCGGCCCTGGCGGGGTTCGGTTGGCAGCCATTGCATCGGACCCGGCCTTCAACGCCGCGCCGCGGTTAGCTCGCCCACATCGCTGCCGCGACGGGGAATTCGGCTCAGCTGGAGCGGGTTGCTGATTCAGGGAACCGCTAACTCCCCGCCTAGCACGACCAAATACATGTCAAAAAAACTGGAGCCGATGGTCGGGATCGAACCGACGACCTACGGTTTACGAAACCGTTGCTCTACCAGCTGAGCTACATCGGCCTCCAAAAATCGTCGCGGCATTATGCCTGCGAGCCGTGGGGTTGGCAAGAGCTTCATCGCGGTGAACACCCGAATGCGGGTTCTGCCTATGCGACGGACCCCATTTTCACTCAAATCCAAACCAGCATCTTGACCAGTTGGTAAACGGCGACTCCGACGTACCCTTAGTCGATGGAGAGCGAACCGCAGCCAACGCAACCGGAAACTGCTGCCTCGGAATTGCCATCGGTGGCCAGCAAGGTGGCCGGTGACTACTTCGATGTGCTGATCGTCGATGACAACCTGATTGACCGCGAGCTGGACCGCGAACAACTCAAGTCAGCGTGGCCCTTCGAGGTGCCGTTCGCGGCCGACTTCGCCGCCAATGGTGAAGAAGCCATCGAGAAGATCAGCCGACGCCCCTTTGTTCTGGTGCTGTTGGATTGGAGCCTGCCGCGCGCCAATGGCGGACAAGTGCTGCGGTCCATTCGACAAGCCGGTTACCGAACGCCCGTCGTGGTGGTTTCGTCCATGAACCAAGAGGCCATCGGGGAAAATTTGGAGAGGCTGGGTGCGGCCTTCCTCAACAAAAACAAGATGAACACCGAATCCCTGCGCGAAGCGATCCTGAGTTCCCTGCGTCTTCTGCAAAACCGCCCGGTGCTGTGATCAGCTCATCGCGAAAGTTGGCGCTCGTTCGCGTTGTTCAATGATCTTGCGCAGCTTGGCCAGCGCGACATTCTGGATCTGACGCACGCGTTCCCGGGTGACCTTGAACTTTTTGCCCACATCCTCCAACGTGCGCTCCTGTCGTCCATCGAGCCCGAACCGCATCGTCAACACCTCGGCTTCCCGGGGATCGAGACGGTGCAAGACTTCCTGCATCTCAATGCGCAACGATTTGTCCAGAAACCAGTCGGCGGGCGTGGCTGCCTGCGGGTCCCCGATGATTTCCCCAAACTCCGTGCCGTCATCATCCTCGCCGACTCGCGCATTCAAGCTGGCCGGGCGCACCCCGAGGGTGCGGAGTTGCGACACCTTGACCGTTGAGGTGCCGAGTTGCCGGGCGAGTTCGTCGTCGGTAGGCTCGCGACCAAGGGCCTCGTTCATGGACATGCTGGCCCGCTTCATTTTGCCGATGCGATCAACCAGGTGGACCGGCAGGCGGATGGTGCGAGCCTGATTGGCAAGCGCGCGGCGGATGGACTGCTTGATCCACCAGGCGCTGTATGTGGAGAGCTTGGCGCCTTTGTGCGGGTCGAAGCGGTCGACGGCTTTCATCAAACCGATGTTGCCTTCGGCAATCAGGTCCGAGAGCGGCAGGCCCAAGTTCTCATAATCATGGGAAATTTTCACGACCAACCGCAGATTGGCGGCAATCATATGTTCGCGGGCTTGCTTGTCGCCTTTGCGAACGCGCTCGGCCAACGCAAGCTCTTCCTGCGGAGTCAGTAGCGGGACACGACCAATCTCTTGGAGGTATTGCCCCAGCCCGTTGGATGTATCGAATGGACGTTTGATCGTATGCACAGCACAAAATAAGACACATTCAGTCCTTTTGCGTTCACCTCAGCGCAAAAAGATTCTTGGTTGCGTCCCGCCCTGCGCCGGATAGAGTGCCCACGAAACCTCACGGAGAAAAGCAAATTGATCATCTACAATCTATTTCCGCTGCTTGCCGGCCCCATGCACACTTGGAACACACACTTCGCCCGGGCGGCGCAGATGGGGTTTGACTGGGTGTTTGTGAACCCGATCCAGTACCCCGGTTTTTCCGGCAGCCTCTACTCGATCAAGGAATACGACCAGATTCATCCCCTGCTCCTCAACGGCGCGGGCTCACCGGCCGAGCAGGTCCGCCAGATGACCACCGCGGCCAAGCAGACCGGGCTCAAGGTGATGATTGATCTCGTGTTGAACCATTGTGCGGTCGATTCGCCGCTGACGAAGCAACACCCGGAATGGTTCGTACGCGAGTCCGACGGCAGCATTGCCCATCCGTGGGCCATGCACGGGACCGAGAAGGTCGTCTGGGGCGACCTGGCGAAATTCGACCATCAGCACACCAAAGACCCCGAGGGGCTCTACCGTCATTGTCTGCGCGTCGTGGAGAACCTGCTGGCGCAAGGGTTCGAGGGATTCCGCTGCGATGCGGCCTACCAAGTGCCACACCGCACTTGGCACAGGCTGATCCACGAGGTACGCAGCAAACGCAAGGGAATCGTGTTCACCGCGGAGACGCTGGGCTGCACGGCGGACGAAACCAAAAGCACGGCGCGGGCGGGCTTTGACTACATCTTCAACAGCTCCAAGTGGTGGGACCTGAGCGAGCCGTGGCTTATCGAGCAATACGACCTCACCCGCGAAACCACCCCATCCATCAGCTTCCCGGAAAGCCACGACACCCCCCGGCTGGCAGCGGAGCTAAACGGCAACATTGATGGCCTTAAGCAGCGCTATCTGTTTTCGGCGCTGTTCTCCGCGGGCGTAATGGCACCGGTCGGCTTCGAGTTTGGCTTCCACAAGCCGCTCCATGTCGTCAGCACACGTCCCACTGACTGGGAAACCACGCCAGTCGACCTGACCGGCTACATCGGCGCTGTGAATGCGATCAAGAAGGCACATCCGATTTTCCAGGAAGATGCGCCCACGACTTTCTTGACCTATCAGAACCCGCAAATCCTGCTGATGTGGAAAGCCTCCGCCCGTCGTCGTGACGAGGCCCTGCTCATCCTGAATAAAGACATGTGGCACCATCAGGAATTCCAGACCGATACGTTCCGCTATTACGTTCAATCCGGTAAGCCGCTGCACGATGTGTCGCCCGAGTATCCGTTGGAGTTCATCCCCGAGCCGTTCCATTATGCGCTGCGTCCCGGGCAGGGCATCGTGCTGGTGACGAAGCGTTGACGCGCGTTGGCGCCGGCACCAAGTTGAGGCGAAAGGAAGTGCGCCATGCCTCATCAAGCCAACAAACCACATTGGTGGACCAGTGAGCACGATACCAGTTGGGACCGCGTCAAAGCCGCCATTCGCCGCAACTGGGAGGAAACCAAACAGGCCTTCACCCAGCCCGATCCGTCCACGGGACAGGATGTGGACGACACTGTGCCCGCCGCTGAATCCAAGGAAGCCGTCCCCCGGCAAGGTCAACCGAAGTTCGATGACCTTGAGCCCGCTTTCCGTTACGGCTACGCCGCCCGCCGTCACTATGGCCAACAATCACCCGAATGGGACGAAGACATGGAACGCCGTCTCGCCAGCGAATGGGGCACGCTTTATCCGACCGGCATCGGCTGGGACTATTACCGCAACGCCGTTCGTGCCGGCTGGGAATACGACGAGCAGCAAGGCGAAGAGAAGAAGGCCGCTTAGATTTATTGTTCTTTTGCTGGGCCCAGTTTTTCCATCGCGACATCGAGCAGGTGATAGGTCTGTTCGAGATCATCAAAAGAACGGAAAACCCACCGGCTGCCCCAGTAGAAGTTGCAGCTCGTTTCCGCCGTCAAAAGATGGTCGTAGGCTTGCCGGATCAGACCGCGGACTTCCTCGGGATCCTTGGCGGCTTGGCCGCGCTGGTCAAAAGCGCGTTTGACCTTTTGATAATAGGCGCTCGCGTTACGCATCTCGTCGAAGCCCTTTTTCTGCAGCAGCGAACCCGTCCATTGCGTGAAATCGCCGCCCCAGTGATGCTCTGTGTTCCAGGCGCCGCGATGCACTTCGACCTCCTCGGTCGGCGGATGCCGCCGCAGATATTCGCTGATATGGATTGGCGTGAACCCAAGCGTACCGGCCCGGTAGCGGTCCAGGATCGGCTTGTAGAAGAAACCCCAGAATCCGCTCTGCACGTTGGTCGTGCGAAACCAGCCGCCGTTCTCGCCATCGGTCCAGGTGGTGACCAGTGCGGGAAAATCGCACCACTTGGTCCGCTCCTGCACCTCGTGGGCGAACCAACCGGGATCGAGTCCGGAGAGTTGCGCGTTGGAAAGTTCCCGGTCGCGCGGCACAACGACGATCTCGGCGCCGCCATACCGGGCAAGGTAAGGCCGGTAACGCATCTCCTCCCAACGCATCTCGCGCTTGGGTTTGATGTAGTAGGAATCCACGAGCACATACTTGTAACCATGCCGGGCCAGCATCGGGATCATCTCCATCGAGAAACCCATCTCGGGCGGCCAGAATCCAGCAAACTGTTCCCGCCCCAGCAGATGACGCCCCAGCCCCTTCCACCAATCCGTCTGCGCATCCCAGTCCGCCTCCGGAATCAATGGATACACCGGGTGAAACAACCCGCTCCCGACGAACTCAATGTTGGAGCGCCGGTAACATTCGAGGAACTCGCCGATGTTGACGAATTCACCGAACGTCTCCCGCACCGCCGGGTCCTCGAGCTGTTTGAGCAACGTCCCCGACCAGCTCAAGTGCAGCCGCGCGACATCCTCGTACCCCTCGATCATCCGGGTCGGTCGGTCGTAACACCACAGGATCTGTTTGACCTCCCAGCGCTCCTGCGTGTTGTGCAGTGTGATCAGATTTCCCAATGGCTGATGAAAATGCAGCCCCAATGCGTGATAGACCTGTCCCATGGCCGAGAGACTAATACCCAACGCGCCCGCTGACAATACAGCAACGCTGTGATTCCCATTCGAATCCCGCTAATATCAACGCATGAAGCTCCGTCCTTTAGGCAGCCCACCCGAGCCGGAACCAAACCAGCCCCAGCCGGTCACGTTCAACTGTTACAAATGCAGCGCCCTGCTGGAGGCCATGGCCGGTGAGTTGGTCGCCTGCGCCAAATGCGATACACCGATGAACGCCCCCGCCGTCGCGGGCGGCAAACCCAAACCTTTTCAAAGCGCACCCCCGGCCCCCGCCGCCGCCCCGAAAACGAGCGCGAAGAAGTTGCCCCTCGCCAAACTCATTCCCGTCATCGCCGTTGTCCTGATTGCCGGCGGCATCCTTTGGTGGATGCAGTCACGCCCACCGGCCACGAAGAAGACCGCCACCAAAAAAGCCGCGCCAAAAGCTGTTGCCGCTGTGCCGGCCCCGGTGTTACCGGCCGCCAAATCCCTGCCCTCCATTGTGACCGGCCGCTGGAAGTTCGACGGTCCCGCCGCCGTCAATGCCTGCCAGTTCGGCGGCACCGGCAAGGAGCAGATCAACGACATCGTCGCGCGTGACGATGGCCGCTTGGTGATGGCCGGCACCCTGACGGCGCTCGACGGCATCCCCACCGCCACCAAACGCCATCAACTCATCGACAAACAAAGCGGCGCGGTGTTCGGCTTCGTCGCGGAGTTGTCGCCCGATGGCCAGACCGTGAACTGGTTCAGTACCTTTGGCGGCGACCTCTTCCAGCCAAACCGCATCGCTCTCGGGCCCGACGGCACCATTCACCTCGGCGGCAAACACCTCTCCCGTCTCGCCGCCACAACCGGCAAAGAAGCCGGCAGTTTCGCTGAGAAGGAAGCCGCCTTGGTCAAGCTCAGCGTCGATGGTGCCAAGGTCGAGTGGGTTCGCGCCGGTGGCCCCAACCAACTCCCGATCGATGGCTTGGCGGTCGACGCCCAAGGCCGGGTTGCCTGGACTGCCCCTGCTCGCAGCAGAGGAATGGCCGCCTATGTCTTGCGCTGTAATGCCGACGGCAGCGACTCCAAGTTCCCCGCCCGCGGCGCCCGCGATTGGGCCATTGATTTTCACCTTTCCACCGACAACTTCATGCAACCAGGCCAGATCGGCGCCTTCTACGCCCTCAGCCGAACCGGTGAAGGCCACGACTACGACGGCCCCGGCCCCTACGGCCCCGTCCGCTATTCCGTCCATGGCTTCCGCGGTGGCGGCCATGTCGTCATCCTGCCCGATGGCGACATCGTGGTCAGCGGCGCCCTCTACTACGATTACCGCCTCGGCGGCAAATCCAACCCCGCTTTCGACCTCATCCTCGCCCGCTTCTCCCCCGAGGGCGCGTTGAAATGGAGCACCAACCTCTACCAACCCAACGACAGCGTCCACATCCCCGACCAGAAAGACCGCGACCTGATCTACAACCCCTTCAATGGCGATATCTACGTCCTCGCCGTCCAGCAAGGCTCCAACGTTTACCGTTTCAAAGGCAAACTCATCGGCGACACCGGCAACATGATGATCGGCTGGGTCGGCCAGGTCGAAACCGCCACCGGCAAACTCAAGAACGGCTGGTATTGGATGAACAGCCGCAACACCGGCTATGATGCCAACGGCGTTCCCACTTCCCCGCCTCACCCGCGTCTGGCCGGCAACAGCCCCAACCGCCTCGCCGTTGACGGTCAAGGCCGCATCTACCTTGCCGGCAACGCCGGTGCCAAAGGTTGGTCTTCCGCCCATGCCTGGAAAACCTGGCCGGCCGACCAAGACGGCGGCGGCAACGCGGCGCTCACCATTCTCACCCCCGACCTCGACCGCGTCCTTTACTCGACCATCATCCGCGGCACCGAAGGCAGCAAAGCCTCCGCCAACAGCGTTGCCCTTAACGAACATGGCATCTGGGTGGCCGGCAACAACGCCAGCACCGATTTCACTAACGGCAATCTTCCGCCTTGGAACAACCCCGCTCCCGCCGGCGAAGCCGACGCGGCCCTGGTCAACTTCCGTTTTCCCTCCACAAACCCGTAACGCTGCTTGTCTCTGGTGACGCAGACCTCCCTGTTTGCCCCGGCCAAATTGGGGAGGCTTTGGTGGCGCAAGCAGGGACGCTCGCGCTACCGGACTCTTTTCTCAGACCGGCCTAGCTTGAGCGGCGGCGGACCATCGCGAGAAGACCAAGCCCGGCCAGCACCAGCAACCACGCACTGGGTTCGGGGATAACAGAGGTCAGGACGATGTCGTTGTAGCGGCCGTCTTGATCCAAGTCGCGGTAATCGATCTGGAAGTACGAACTGCTGCCGAAAGCATTGGTGCTGCCAACCTCGGCACCCGCGAAGGTGGACATCGAGATGAAATCCCCGTAGTCCTGCGAGGGGTTGAGGTTATGGACGATGACGAACTAGGTGCCATTGGTCAGGCTAAGATTGATCGTTTCCGCCGGCCAAGGTCTCATTGACATTGAAGTAGATGGTGCCGGCCGGTGTGGTGAAGACAGTGTTGCTGGCGCTGGCGGCACCGGCGCTGGTCAGGGAGATGACGCCTTCCATGGCTGCGATGCGTCCGCTGATATTGTTGTTGACGGACAACTCCAGCCAAGTCAGGCCCTGTCCGTCATCATTGAGTTTCACCAACATGCCCAACTTAGCCCGACTTCCGCTACTGGGGCTTGAGAAGGGGGGGTGGTATGGCGGGTTTGCGGGGGTTTTGGGGGGGTCGGGGGCAAAGGTCGCCACTACATCGACTGAGCTTCCTTGGTCTTGGCGGGGCTGATTCGGGGGG
>JBFZFE010000294.1:0-4625 GCA_041306525.1 Verrucomicrobiota bacterium
CTCATGAACCGGGCGCTTTGCACAAACATGCCGCCGGAACCACACGCGGGATCGAGGATGCGGCCGTGGTACGGTTCGAGGATCTCGACCATCAACTTGACGATGCTCGACGGTGTATAGAACTCGCCGCCCTGCTGGCCTTCGGTCATGGCGAATTCGCCGAGGAAATACTCATACACGCGGCCAAAGGCGTCATAGTCGAGCGAAGCCGGTATCTCACTGACCTTCTTGAGCAACTCCTTGAGCAGCGTGCTGGTGAACACCTGATAGGTGCGCGGGAGCACACCGGCCAGTTGGGGGTTGTGCTTCTCGATGTCGGTCATCGCCTCGTTGACGGCTTTGCCGGCATCGGCGCGTTCGGGCAGATTCAGCAGCGCCTCGAACCGGGCGTTCGGGGTGAGGTAGATGACGCCCTCGGCGTGGTAGGCGGTCGGTTCATCCACCCGGCTGCCGCGCCGCGAGGAGGCCGCGGCCTTCTCCAGTTCCGCCCGGCGCTTGGCAAAGCGGACCTCGGCGAACCGCAGGAAGATCAGACCAAGGACCGGTTGGGAGTATTGCTGCGAGTTGAGACCGCTGTTGGCGCGCAGTTGATCCGCCGCGGCCCAGAGTCGTTTCTCCAGCGTGTCGTTCGCTACATCCCGTTCTGTCGGTGCCACCCAGTGCATATCTTCCTGATTCCTTGGCCCGCGATTATGCCCGTCCAAATTCCAGGGACAAGAGGGAAAAGACAAAACCTGAAATCTGAAACCTGAGACCGGAAAGCTGAGACCGGAGACTGGAGACCTGAAACCTGAAGGGGCGGAATCGCGGCGGGACGCCGCTCCCACGACGGGATCGCGGCGAGGGGCTCCAGCCTCGCGGTGACTCTCTGCGGCTTTGCGGGCTCTGTGAGAGGCTCCTGAAAAGCTGAAAGGCTGAAACCTGAGACCGGAAACCTGAAAGCACCGTCCAAAACACCGGTAACCGATCCCGAAATCGACACCGTCGCCGCGGAAGGCGTTACATCCTGAAGTGAACCGACGTGACAATCTCTGCCATTCCTGACTGAACTCACGGCTGGCTTTGCCGGGGAGGATTGCTACACTGGCGCCCATGAAAACCTCCAACTCTGGAGTGTTGCTGCTGTCGTTGCTGTTGGCTGGTGCGGGTCTTGGCTGTAGCCGCTCGCCCGCCCCCACCCCGCAGCCCGCCACGCCCGCCTTGGCGCCGCCGCAAGCGGGTCAACCCTTCGAGAACAGCTTGGGGATGAAGTTCGTTCCAGTAAAGGACACCGAGGTGTTGTTCTGCATCTGGAAAACACGGGTCAAGGACTTCGAGGCGTTCGCCAACGCCACCAAGCACAATGCCACGGCGGGCATGTACTCGCTGCGCGGCGAAGTCGGTCGCCACAACGACACCTGGATGAGTCCCGGGTTTGCCCAGACACCGCTGCATCCGGTCTGCGGGGTCTGTTGGGATGACGCGCAGGCGTTCTGCGCGTGGCTGACCAAGAAGGAATCCAGTGAAGGCATTCTGCAGCCGGGACAACATCTTTGTCCGCTCTTATGACGAGATCGTGTGTCTCGGGCCCAAGCCCTGACAAATGAAAGGAAAGTCCAACATCGTGAAAACATCGCTCCTGTTCGTTGCCTGCCTGTTCAGCCTGGCCCTGACCACCGGCGCAACCGATCTGAAAACCGACCCGATCACCACCAAGCCGGCTGGCGATTATGCCATCGCCCGGCTGGAGTTGCCGGCCGGGCTCGACGGCAAACCGCAGCGGCTCCTGCTCGGTCTGCGCGATGGCAAACTCGCCAACCTCTGGTTCGTCGCACCACAGAGCGGCGACCAGCGGATCCACATCGAGGACGCGACCCTCACTCGCGACGGGGCCAAGCTCGCCGGCAAGGCGCATCTGCGCGTGAACAAGACCTCGGGCTGGCTGACGCTGGACCTGAACCTTGCCGACGGCAAACTGGCTGGCGAGTACACGCTCGACATGACCGGCACCCCCTTCAAGTCATCCGGCAAGGGCAACGTCACCGGCACCTTCGCCGCACAACCGCCCCCGACCGATGCCCTCCCGCCCAACGGATCGTGGACCAGTTTCTGGGGCACAACCCTCGACATGGCCGCCGGGCCGCAGCCGGCGCTGGTGACGGACCTGGCCCAGGCCCGACCCGTCTGGCGCAGCGAGGCGTACGTGTTGACCGGCTACGGCAACGCGCCCGACAGCCGTTATTTCACCCGGGCCATGGCCAGCGGCAACGGCGGTGGCGGCAGCTCGCCGGTCATCGCCGATGGCACGGTCTACATCAACTTCTTCACGCCCACCACCCAGATGGAGCCGTCGCTGAAGGGCAATCCGTTCTGGGAACGCACCTTCAAAAGCCCCGAGCATTTCCAGGAGGAGATGACCAAGGCCAAGGCCAACGCGCGCGAAATCGCCTGGGTCCAAAATCATTTCCGGCCCGTGGCCGACGATGTGGTGGTGGCAATTGACGCCGCCACGGGCGCGACGAAGTGGACGACGGTTCTGCCGCTGCGCTCGCTCAATCACCAGACCCACAAACATCGCGGCGTGTCCCCCGTGCCGCTGGTGGTGGGCGACACGATTTACGTGCCGAACCTGGTTGGGCGTCTCTTCGCGTTGGACCGCGCCACCGGCAAGGTCAAATGGGAGCGCCCGACCTTCGATGCGGCGAAGCTGATCACGCCGGCCGGGAGCGGGCCGGCAAATCCCTCGCCGCTGTTCATGGGCGGCCACATCATCTGGG
This sequence comes from Verrucomicrobiota bacterium, assembly GCA_041306525.1. Classification (GTDB taxonomy): domain Bacteria; phylum Verrucomicrobiota; class Verrucomicrobiia; order Palsa-1439; family Palsa-1439; genus JBFZFE01. Next base: position 2,757 of record JBFZFE010000294.1, read on the forward strand.
GCGGCAGCGTGGTGTCCGGGTTGGATCCCGCGACCGGCCAGCAGAAATGGCGGACCGAGCTGGGCCACGGCGGTTATCTGACGCCCTGGACCCACGCGGGCAAACAACGTTTGGTGAGCATCTACGGGCACCCGGGCAAGACCGTTGCCTGCATTGATCCGGTCGATGGCAAGATCTTGTGGAAACAGGAAACACCGTTGTTCGCCGGCGCGCCCCTGAGCGCGGTGATCGCCGGTGACATGCTGCTGGCTGGCGTTCTGCTGCCCAAGGGCAGCAAGGATCTGCCTTATTACGAAGGCTGGAAACTCTCCGAGACCGGCCTGACCAAGGTCTGGCAGGACACCGGCCTTCCGCCCGATGAAAACGTGCCGGTCACGGTTCTGGACGGCCGCGCCTATCTGCTGGGCAGGCAGATGATCCGCTGCCTGGACGTCGCCACCGGCAAGATGCTCGTCGAGCGGAAATTCGCGAACAACCAAGGTCCCGGCTCCAACCCCTGGCTGGGCGTGGTGGCCGACCGGTTGTTGTTGCTGCCCGAAGGCCAGCATGGCACGGCCGACCTGGTCTTCCTGGACAAGGACCTGAAGAAGCTCGGCCCGCTCTGGCGTCCCTGGAACACCACGACCACCGCCTACAACTCGCAGCCGATCATCTATCCGGTCGTCGATGGCCGCCTGTTCATCCGCGGCGGCGACGGCATCTACTGCTACGACCTGAGGAGACCATGACAGATGAAACATGAGTTCGAGGTTGCGGCATACTATTTCCCCAACTACCATGCCGATGCGCGCAACGCGCTGGTGCATGGCGAGGGCTGGACCGAATGGGAGCTGGTCAAGCGCGCCGTGCCGCGGTTTGCCGGGCATGACCAGCCCAAGGTGCCCGCCTGGGGCTGTACCGATGAAGCCGATCCCGCGCAGATGGCGCAGAAGATCGATGCTTTATCCCGGGATCTGATCCAATTCAGGAGGCGAAATGATTGAGACGATTCATCACGTGGCTTTGGCGGTGCGCGATTTGGAAACCAGCGTGGCGTTCTACGTCAGGCCGTTGGGGGGACACCTGGTTGTTCGTCGGCGACTGGAGGCTGGTGGATATTTTGCGCGGGCACTCGGCGAACCCGGTAAAGCGGCCAACATCGCTGTGATGCGTTTTGGGTCGGCGACACTGGAACTGATTCAGTGGGAATCGCCGGCAGCACCGGCCGTGGGTGGCGCGCATCTGTGTGTGCTGGTGGGGCGCGTGGCCGACGAACTGGAACGGCTCGCGACCTTCGGGATTCGTCCGCTGGCCCCCGCGCAACGCATTTCGGAAGGCCCCAATGTGGGCGGCCTGATTGCGTGGATCGAAGACCCTGACGGTCATCGCATCGAACTGCTCGAACTGACACCCGAGCGCCGCGTCGCCCGTGGCTTCAACCTCGCGACAACTGAACGGCGACACGACATGAGTGACAATCCGAAAACAGCCGCCGACGCGCAGCATGCAGCTGTCGGCATCCGCGCCGAGTCCGCCGCCGGTTTTCAACGCACCACCCATCCCGACGCGCAATGGTTCGGCACGGCCGGGCTGGGGTTGTTCATGCATTGGGGCATCTCCACCGTCAGTGGCAAGGGAGACATCTCCTGGAGCATGATGGCGGAACTGCCCTGGATGAATGGCACCGTGACGCAGATCACGCCCGCCGACTACTTCGCGCAAGCCCGGCAGTTTCAGCCCAACCAGTGGGATCCAGACCGCGTGTTGGCCGCGGCCAAGGCGGCCGGGTTCCGGTATGCCGTGCTCACCACGCGTCATCACGACGGTTACGCGCTCTGGCCGAGCGAGCACGGCGAGTTCGGCGTGCGGCAGTTTTTGCCGGGTGCGGAT
>JBFZFE010000295.1:0-3795 GCA_041306525.1 Verrucomicrobiota bacterium
CGGCCGTCCCCCTTGCCGGTTGACGAATCGCCGGCATGGGTTACCGGCAGGAACGAGCAGAGGTCATGCGTGCCAAACCGCTGCTGGATGCGCTCGCTGGGCCAGCCCTCCACCGGCGCTCCCATGCCATCGCCAATCGCAATGCCATACAGCGCTCCGCTCAGTTTCTGACCGAACGCGAGCACCACCTACTCGCCGCCCTTGCCGCGGATGCCGGGTTCGGTCAGCAGGCGCAGGTTGAAGATCTCGTCGAGCTGTTTCTCGGAAAGCCCCGACTTCTCGCGGGCAACTTCGCGGACGGTTTTGCCTTCCTTGTAAGCCGTCTTGGCAATCTCGGCGGCTTTGTCGTACCCGATGACAGGCGCCAGCGGCGTGCACATCGCGAGGCTTTGTTCAACCAGCGATTCGCAGCGTTGCCGGTCGGCTTCGATACCGGCCACACAGGCGTCGGCGAAGTTGCGGGCGCTGCGGCCGAGCATCTGTGTGCCTTCGAGCATGAACGCCCCGATCAGCGGCATGCCGACGTTGAGTTCAAAGAAGCTCTGCAAACCGCCAAGGGTAACGGCGAGGTCGTTGCTGATGACCCAGAGACAAACCTGAATCGTGCTCTCGGCAACAACGGGATTGACCTTGCCGGGCATGATCGAGCTTCCCGGCTGAACGGCCGGCAACTTGATCTCGCCAATGCCGCAGCGCGGGCCGCTGCCGAGAAGGCGAATGTCGTTGGCAATCTTTGCCAGACTGACCGCAATGGTCTTGAGGCAGCCAGATGCCTCGACACACGCATCGCGCGCGGCAGCGGCTTCGAAATGGTTGTTCGCTTCGGCCAGTTTCACGCCAAGCTCCGCGGCGAGCTTCGCAATTGTCTGCTTCGCAAACTCGGGATGGGCATTGAGCCCTGAGCCGACTGCAGTGCCGCCGAGCGGAAGTTCGCTGAGTGCCGCGATGGCCCGGTTGGCGCGAGCAATGGCGTGTTCAATTTGGGAAGCGTAGCCGCCGAACTCCTGGCCCAATCTTACCGGCGTGGCGTCCTGAAGATGCGTGCGACCGATCTTGATGATGTCGTCGAATTCCTTCGCCTTCTTCGCAAGCGCAGTGTGGAGATGTTCAAGGCCCGGGATGAGATCCTCCCGGATGGCGCTGATGGTGCTGAGGTGAATCGCGGTCGGGAACACGTCGTTGGAGGATTGGCAGAGATTGACGTGGTCGTTGGGATGAACCGGTGCCTTGTCGCCGCGTTTGCCGCCCAACAACTCATTGGCGCGGCTCGCGATCACCTCGTTGGTGTTCATGTTCGTCGAGGTGCCGCTGCCGGTCTGGAACACATCGACCGGGAACTGCCCATCGAGCTTGCCGGCCACGACCTCGGACGCGGCGGCGACAATGGCGTCGGAGACCTTCTGGTCGATCAGCCCAAGTTCGAGATTGGTCTGGGCGGCGGAACGCTTGATGCGCCCCATGGCGTGAATGAGCCGCGGCGGCAACGGCCAGCCGCTGATCGGGAAGTTGGCCACGGCGCGTTGCGTCTGCACGCCGTAATAAGCGTCCGCTGGCACATCCAGCGGCCCCATCGAATCCTTTTCTATGCGCATCTTCATGTGAGACTCAACTCTCAACGTCCAACGTTGAACGCTCAACGTTCAACGCGACAGCTTTCGTTTTCTGGCCGTTTGAATACTCTTGGCGAAGATGCGAATCAACTCTTCAGTCTCAGTCAGCACCGGCGCCACTTCTGATGAGGGCTTCAGCAGAGGGACTCGCGCAATCAGCCGCAGCCAGCGTCGGGATTCCTTCAGTTCCTTCAGGCAGATGCTCATTTTGTGTATGAAATCATCCACCGACTCTGCGGCTTGCGCCTCGCCGTGGTTGAGCAGCCGATCCTCCAAGTCATAGACGGGCGCCGCACTTGAACGTTGGACGTTGGGCGTTGGGCGTTGGGCGTTGAACGTTCCCGCCGTTCATTTCGCGATCTTCTCAAACAGGCGGATCGGGTTGCCTTCGACGTCTTCGAACTCGGCAAGCCAGAACCCGTATTCCTTGCGCGGTTCATAGCGGAAGGTGGCCCCGAGCGCCTTGAGCTTCTCGGTGAACGCATGGATGTCGTCCACCTCGATGCTGAACTTGACCGACCCGGCGCCCAACCCGGCGCGCGCGGCGTGCTGGGAATCGATCTGGTGCAAGCCAAGGTTGGAGCCATCCCCCATTTCGTATTGGACCCACCACTTGGCATCGACAATCGGTTTGCCGAGATCGAACGCTTGTTCATAGAACCTGCGCACCTTCGACAGGTCGAGGACATACAGGAATACCACGTTGATTCGCTTTACTTGGGCCATGACGCTCTCCTAGTTGAGTTTGAAGACAGCTGCGGCACGAGTGGCGGCCTCCACCAGCGGACGTTGGTACACGCCGAGGAACAGCATCGCCCCCATGCAGATGTACAGCGCGGCCCGCATCCCTTGCGCTACCGGGATCGGTGTGGTCGCTTCGTTTTCGTCGATGTAAATCGCCCGTGCCACGTTGAAGTAGTAGTAGAGTGACACAACAACCGCTCCCGCGCCAATCGCCGCCAATGCATAGTAGCGCCCGTCAGTGGCGGCGCGTTCGATCACAGCCGCAAACAGCTGGAACTTGCCAAAGAATCCGCTGAGCGGCGGGACACCGGCCAAGGACGCCATGGCCATGAACAGCGCCACCCCCAGAATCGGGGAACGTCGGCCCAGCCCGGCGAACCCGGCAATCTCATCGTTACCGGTCGTACGACTGACCGCGATGATGACGAGGAACGCGCAAAGGTTGGTGAAGGCGTACTGCACCAGGTAAAAGAGCACGGCGCCCGTCCCGAGCGCGGTGCCGGCTGCCAAGCCCATCAGCAGGTAGCCAGCATGGCCAATCGAAGAATAACCGAGCAGACGCTTGATGTTGCGTTGCGGAATTGCACCAAGATTCCCGTAAATCAAACTCGCGCCTGCCAGCACCATGATGAGGGGAATCCATATCGAGGCGACCGGCAACAACCCGGCCAAAAGGACGCGCAGCAGCAGAGCAAATCCCGCCGCCTTGCTGCCCACGGCCAGGAATGCGGTGATGGGGGTCGGTGCGCCCTGATAGACATCGGGCGCCCAAATCTGCAGGGGCACGCTGGCAATTTTGAAGCCCAGACCAGTCATCACAAGCAACATGCCCAGCGTAAAAGCCGCCGAGGGATTACCGGCTGCTGCGAGCCGGCTGCTCAGGACATCAAAGTTCGTCGTGCCGGTAGTCCCGAAGATGTAAGCAATGCCGTACACCGTAAACCCGCTGGCCAACGCCCCAAGAATCAAATACTTGGTGCCGGCTTCCAGCGAGTGGATCTGCCGCCGCAGGAAACTTGTCAGCACATAGAAACTGATCGTCACCAGTTCGAGCGCCACAAACAGCAGCACAAAGTCGTTGACCGAGGCGATGATGAGCATGCCGGTCGCGCAGAGCAGGATCAGGGCAAAGAACTCCGCGGCCCCAGATGGCAGCCGTTCGGCAAATTCCGCCCCCATCACGAGCACCATGATCGTGGCGAGCAAGAACAGGCGTTTGAAGAAGATGGCGAAGGCGTCAAGCCGGTAAAGGCCGTTGAAAAACGTCTCGCTACCGCCTGTCAGCGTGAAGCTGTAGAGCAGGACGATGCCCAGGAGCGTCGCGAGGAAGTACCCGAGATTTCTAGCGCTCTGATTAGGGCGGAATGCATCGCCCAAGAGCGTTCCCAGCGCGAGAACCACCAGCAGCACTTCCAGTTGGATGGCGTAGAGGTTGATCATT
>JBFZFE010000296.1:0-2608 GCA_041306525.1 Verrucomicrobiota bacterium
TCAGCGTACCGGTACACTCGTTTTTCCATGGCCCGCCCCCCGCTGAGGCGCGTCAGCACGAGGAAGCTGACGACCAATACGACAGCGGAAGCGACCCAGCCGACCGGCTTGGACGGCACGAAATGCCAGATGGCCATGGCGACGATGTTGATCAGCGACATCGGCAACAGCACTTTCCAGGCAAACGTGAGCAGTTGATCCACGCGGATGCGCGGCCAAGTGCCGCGGATCCAGATGTTCAGCGCAATCAGGCAGGCGAACTTGCCCATGAACCAGCCAAAGGAAATGACCGGGCCAATCACCGGCAGATCGTAGCCGGGCCCGTAATAACCGCCGAGGAACATCGTGACACTGATACCGGCCATCGCCATCGCGGCGAGATATTCGCCCATCTGGAACAGCGCGAATTTGAAGCCGCTGTACTCGGTATGATAGCCGGCAATGATCTCGGATTCGGCCTCGGGAATATCAAACGGCGTGCGCGCCGACTCGGCCATCGCGCCAATGGTGAAGAGGACGAAGCCGACAAAGCCCCACGGCTTGAGCACGTGCCAACCAAAAATGCCCTTCTGCGACTCGACGATGTCCACCGTTGAAAGCGAGCCGACCGCCATCACCACGACCACCGCGGCCATGACCATCGGGATTTCGTAGCTGACCACCTGCGCGACGCCGCGCATGGCCCCGAGCAGCGAGAACTTGTTGCGCGACGCCCAGCCCGCCATGAACAGCGAGAGCACGCTGGCGGTGCTGATCGCAAACGCGAACAGGATGCCAATGCTCAAGTTGACCGGCACAAAACCTTTGGCGACCGGCAAAACGATCAGCACCATCAACGCCGGCACGACCGCCAGGATCGGCGCGAGCGTGTGCACCCACTTGTCGGCAGCGCGCGGGATGATGTCTTCCTTGGTCAAAAGCTTCAGACCGTCGGCCAGCGGCTGGAACAAGCCGAGCGGACCGACGCGGTTCGGGCCGTACCGGTTCTGGACGCGGCCGAGCGCCTTGCGTTCGACCCAGGTGATGAACGCGAACACGCCCGGGAAGACCGCGAGCAGGAACCCAATCGCGCCCAACATCGCCGCGCCCAGTACTGCCCATGGAGGCAGACTGGTGAAGCGTGCGGCAATGAATTGTTGCAGTGTTTCCATGGACTAACGTTTGCCGGCAGCCTTCAACACCTGCTCCAGCATCTTGGCGGTCTCTTCCTCACCGGGCGCGCACAACGTGATGTCATCGGTCATGCCGGCTCCCAGCGCATCGGCGTACCCGCGGCAGTCATACCCGCAGGCATGACAATCGGTCTGCGCCATTGCGGCCATGAGTTTGTCGGCGAGCGAACGGTCCTTGGCAAGCTCCATTCGCTGTTTGATGTCGAGCCCTGCATCGTGCCAAGGCCAGTCCTCGCCACCAGAAGCGGGCTCGGCGGCGGACGGCACGGTCGCAGGGGCGGGAGTTGCCGTCGTCACGGGCTTCGGCGCAGCCGGGACACCCGTCGGCGGCCAGGTGACGGCGCCGCTGCCCAACGCGCTCTGGTAACCGGCCAGCCAGGCTTTCTTCTCAGGCTCGGAAAGCACATCCGGCGGTGCCGGCAAAGGTTTGAGTGTCGGCGCGGTGGCGACAGGGGTTACCGGCTTCGGTGCCGACGCCGTGGCGGAAGCTGGCGCGGGTGTTGCCGGTTTGACGGCTGCTTTCTTGGCGGCTTTCTTCTCCGCTTCGGCCTTCAGGTTGGCATCGACGATGGTGGCCTCGTCCGGCTTGATCTGGTGGTAATACTCGTTGGACTTCAGCAAGTCCGGCAACCGCATGACCAGGTCTTCGAAACGATCATACTTGGACTGCTCGTAATCACAGTCCATCTTGATCGATTCAAACGGGCAGACCTCGACGCAGATGCCGCACTGCATGCAGACGCTGATGTCGATATCGAACACCTTCGGGCGTTGCCGCGGCTTGCCCTTCTCGTCCTTGTCCATGACGATGTAGATGCACTGCGGCGGGCATTCGACTTCGCAAATCTTGCAGGCCGTGCAACGCATCGCCTCGGCCTGGCCGTCGAACACGAGGAACGGGAAGGTGCGCGAGTTCTGCGGCAACGGCATCTTCTCCTCGGGATACTGATAGGTCGCCAGGCGCTCTTTGCGGCCGCCATCAAAGTAGCTCCCGACAAAGTTCTTCGCCGTCACCGCCATGCCTTGGAACAAGCCTTTGCCGAGATCCGCCATTACCGGTCCACCTCCCCCAGCACGATGTCCACGCTGCCGAGGATGATGACGACGTCAGAGACTTTCTGCCCCAGACACATGTCTTCGAGAATCGTCAGGTTGATGAAGCTGGGCGGACGCACGTGATACCGGTACGGCTTCGTGCCGCCGTCGGAGACGATGTAGAAACCGAGTTCGCCCTTGGGTGACTCGATGCGGCCGTAGCCGTCACCGGCCGGCAACTTGAAGTTGCGCAGCTTCACCTCGGGCGCGATGAACGGCCCCGCCGGGATGTCGCGCAACGCCTGCTCCAAAATCTTGATCGACTCGCGCATCTCCAGCACGCGAATCATGTAGCGATCGTAGGTGTCGCCCACCTCGCCGAGCGGGACGCGGAAATCGAG
>JBFZFE010000297.1:0-3376 GCA_041306525.1 Verrucomicrobiota bacterium
TGTGTCCATTGGGCCAAGGCGGTGGTCTCGCGCAGATTGTTGCCTTGGCGGACCGAGAGTTCCATCAGCCGACCGGCGAGTTCGTAACCGGCTTGCTGGCGTTGGTATTCGACCAGCAGTTGGCGGAGTTGAACCGTAATGTTCTTCTGGCTGGAGTACGCGCCGATGACATTGCGCTGGGCGGCGCCGGCATCGTTGGCGGTGCGCGCCGACTGTAGCAAGCCGATGACGCGTTCCATTTCCTTGTCAGTCAGGCTCCAGAGCACCGATTGGATCGCCTTGAGCACCTTGACTTCATCGCCCGTGATGCCGTTGCGCTCGTACTCGGTCACGAGCTGACCGAGTTGGTCGGCGACTTTGTGGGTGCTGGTGCGAATCTGCTGTTGCTGAAGTTCTTTCTGCAGGATGGCATCGCCGGTGGGAGCAGCGAAAACGACGTAGGGCAGCAGCAACGCAAAGAGCAGCGCCGCGACGTGGCGGACGGAACGGCAAACGGTGGAGTTCATCGGCATCCTGAGTATAGCCCGCTAGGACAAACACGCAACGCCTTTACAGGTTGCCTTTACAGGTTGCGCTGGCGTGGGGCTGGAATGAGGTTGGCCCATGAAAACGATCAAAGTCTGGTTGAGCATGGCGATTCTGATTGGCGCCGTCGCGACTTTCACCGGCTGCAACAAGGGACCTGCCGAACGCACCGGCGAAAAGGTTGACCGGGCCGTTGAGCGGACTGGCGACAAGCTCGAGGACGCGGCTGAGAGAGCCAAAGACAAAGTCGATTAGGCTGAGCTCACGCCAATTCGTCTGGTGGGAGACAGTCCAGAACCTGTGCCGCCAAGTCGTCGTTGTCGGTCTTGAAGACCGCGTAGAAATGCTGTCCGGAAGAGGACGCATAGGAGTAAAGGATGTTGATACCGGCCTCGCCGAGATGGCGGCCCAAGGCGGCGGCGGCACCGATTCGGTCGGGGGCGTGGACGACAATGACGGGGTCTGTCTGGCAGCGGTAACCGGCCTTTTCGAGCGCGGCGCGCGTGCGCTCCGGATCATCGGTGATGAGCATCACGCAACCTTCGTCGCGTTCGCTGTAGGCGCAGTAAGCAAGAATGTTGATTTCGTGCGCCGAGATCACAGTCCAGAGCCGGGCCAGTTCTCCCGGTCGATGGCCGATGCGGACCGCCAACTCCACTTCTTTGCGCGCTTTCGCCATGGCTGAACGATACGCCTCGCGTCAGCATCAATCAAATGCCGGCAACCTGCTCGTCAGGCGACGAAGTCGGTGACGGACGGGCAGGCGCAGACGAGGTTGCGGTCGCCGTAGACGTTGTCGACGCGGCCGACGGTGGGCCAGTATTTGTGCTGGCGCAGCCACGGGGCCGGGAAGGCGGCTTGTTCGCGGGAGTAGGGGCGATCCCACTTGTCGGCGCAGACCACGGCGACGGTGTGCGGGGCGTTCTTGAGCGGGTTGTTAATGCGGTCGAGCTTGCCGGCTTCGATGGTGAGCATCTCGGCGTGGATTGTGATCAACGCGTCGCAGAACCGGTCGAGTTCATCCTTCGACTCGCTCTCGGTCGGCTCGACCATCAACGTTCCCGGCACGGGCCAACTCATCGTCGGCGAGTGGAACCCGAAATCCATCAGGCGTTTCGCCACGTCCTCGACCTCGATGCCGGCCCGTTGTTTCCATTCGCGGAAATCCAGGATGCACTCGTGAGCGACGTAGCCGTTGGCGCCTTGGTAGAGCGTCGGGATGTACGGGGCGAGCCGGTGGGCGATGTAGTTGGCGTTGAGGATGGCGAGCTTGGTGGCGTTGGTCAGGCCCTCGGCCCCGAGCAATGCGATGTACATCCAGGAAATGGTGAGCACGCTGGCGCTGCCCCACGGCGCGGCGCTGACCGCGAGTTTGCCGTCCGGCAGGAACGGCGCGAGATGTTTTGCGACGCAGATCGGGCCCATGCCGGGACCACCGCCGCCATGCGGGATGGCGAAGGTCTTGTGCAAATTCAGATGGCAGACGTCCGCGCCGATATCGCCGGGCCGGCAGAGACCGACCTGGGCGTTCATGTTCGCGCCGTCCATGTACACCTGCCCACCGTGCTGGTGAACGATCGCGCAGATTTCCTTGATGCTTTCCTCGAACACACCATGCGTCGAGGGATAAGTGACCATCAACGCGCCGAGGTTGCCGGCATGGTGCGCGGCCTTGGCACGCAAATCGGCGACGTCAATGTTGCCGGCTTCGTTGCAGGCGACCGGCGCGACGCTGAACCCGGCCATGACAGCACTGGCGGGGTTGGTGCCGTGCGCGGAAACGGGGATCAGGCAGACGGTCCGATGCGGTTCGCCGCGTTGCTGATGATAACCGCGAATCGCGAGCAGCCCGGCGTATTCGCCCTGTGAACCGGCATTGGGCTGGAGCGAGGTCGCGGCGAAGCCGGTAATCTCGGCGAGCCAGGTTTCGAGGTCGCGGAACATCGCCTGATAGCCGGCAGCCTGTTCGACTGGCACGAACGGATGCAGCTTGCCGACCTCGGACCAGGACAACGGCATCATCGCCGCGGTCGGCGTCAGCTTCATCGTGCAGGAGCCGAGCGGGATCATCGAGGTGTTGAGCGCGATGTCCTTGGCTTCGAGCCGATGGATGTAACGGAGCATTTCGTGTTCGGTGTGGTACCGGTTGAACACTTCGTGGGTCAGGAATGGCGTGGTGCGGGCCGGCAACGGCGGCGCGCTCGGCGAGTGCGCCCTGCTACAAGCCTGAATCAACTGATCCACGTCCGCTTCGGTTGTGGTTTCATCCAGGGCGATGACGCGGTCGCCAACTTGGATCGTATCGAAGAACGGCGCGTTGCCGGTGCGGGCGACATTTTCAGCCAGCCGGCAAGTCAGTTTGTGGACACGTTCGGCAATCCGCTTCAAGCCTGCCGGGCCGTGCCAGACGGCGTACATGCTGGCGAGGACGGCGAGCAGGACCTGGGACGTGCAGATGTTGCTGGTGGCTTTCTCGCGGCGGATGTGTTGCTCGCGCGTCTGGAGTGCCATGCGCAACGCGAGGTTGCCCTGCGCGTCCTTCGACACACCGATGAGCCGACCGGGCATCTGGCGTTTGTGAATGTCCTTGGTCGCAAAGAACGCCGCGTGCGGGCCACCGTAACCGAGTGGCACGCCGAAACGTTGCGAATTGCCGACGACCACATCGGCGCCAAACTCGCCGGGGGGACGGAGCAGCGTCAGCGCGAGCAAGTCGGTGGCCACGACGGCAAATGCTTTCTGCGCGTGGGCGGCGTGGACGATGCCGGCGAGGTCACGGATGACGCCATTGGTTCCCGGGTATTGAAGCAAAACTCCAAAGGTGTCGGGCGTGAGTTCTTCGCCGACGATA
>JBFZFE010000298.1:0-4617 GCA_041306525.1 Verrucomicrobiota bacterium
ACTCGGCAACATCGCCAACGGCCAAGCCGCCCTCACCACCTCCTACGCCACCATGCAAGTCCCCTTGGAACGCATCGCCGAGATCACCATGGCCGCCAAAAACCAAGGCAAACCCCGCCGCCAACCCGGTGACGTATTCGCCATGTTCCCCGATGGCTCCCGCATCACCCTCGCCCTCGACAAGCTCGATGCCCAGCAACTGACCGGCGCCAGCGAAAGCTTCGGCAAGATCACCGCCCAAAGCAGTGTGTTCCAGAAAATCCAGTTCAACATCTACGAGCCCAAGCCCGAGGACGAGGAAGATGACTGGGCCACGCCCGCCACCGCACCGGGTGGTCGCCGCGGCATCCGCGGCGGCGCCGCGCTGATGGTGGAGTAACCGGCTACGGAATCTGTGATGCCTTCTTCAGCGCGGGCCACTTCGTTTCGCTGACCCGCTCCGCGCGGCCGTTCAGGAACAGCACCGCCCGCTGGCCGTTGACCGGCTTGACGTCATAGAACGCCACCGTCTCGCCCGGCTGCGTCACGTCCGCCATTTTGCGTCCCGACAATGACGGGTTGGGCTGGTACAGCTCTTTCGTCTCAGGACTCGTAAATGCATTCTTCGTCTTGCAGTAAGGCGACAAGGCCGCAGCCACCGCCGCCGCCTCTTTCATGACCGGCAACGTCTTGTCGCCATCCTGCGCGTAGGCCGCCAACGCCTCGCCCACCGCCAGCAGGTTGCCCAACCCGGTACTCTCGGCCACCTGCGCCCGCGCCGTCGCCAACGCTTCCGGGCTCGTGTCGCCCCCGGTCAACTCGGTGACGAGATCAAACACCCGGATATCGCTGAGTGACTCCAGCCCGCTGACCCGCAACAAACACAGATCGAGCGTCGATTCCGGTGTCGGCTTCTCGGGCGTCGGGGGCTGACCGCCGCCGCGCATCATCGCCATGTAATCCACCGGCTTGGTCGCCAACCGGTAAGCCACCAGGAAGTTCTCGCCCTCGACCTTCACCGTCTCGCCGCGGGTGTAATGTCCCGCCCCGCCGCGTCCCATCAACACGCCGAGATAAACCGCTGCCGCATTCCCGCCCGCCCCGCTCTGCGCGCCAGTGCAATTGACCCGGTACCAGCCGCTGTCCAGGTCGCTGAGCTTGAGTTGCAGTGGCGCGACCTTGCCGGCCAACGCATCGGCCAGCTTGACCGTGTCTGCCGCGTACAGCGTGCCGCTCGTCACCAACCCGATCCCCACCCACAACAGATATCGTTTCATGTCCGTCAGGATAACGCCCCGCGCTTCCCCGTCAAGCCACCCGGCGCGGGGAGAACAGATCGACTTTGCTGGTGTGATTGGCTACGGTGTCCGCGCTTCGTTTCGCCATGACAACCGGCACACAACCGCAACGGGATTGCCCGGTGGCGCAGCCTACCGGCGCCGCTGTTTGCACGCGGCGTGCCTGGCGACAACTCGGGTGGATCACGGTTTGTCTGTTGGTTTTCGTCAATTTGCCGACACTGGCCGGTTGGATTGGCGTGACACTTTCCCAATGGGAACACGCGACGGCGGCCGGTCAGTTTCTGGCGCAATGTTGCGCGCCGCCGCCGACCAACCTGACGCCTCGTGAACATCTGATTCACGCAATTCGCTTCTTCAGTTTCGAGTCGGTGCGGGTGTTGTTGTTGCTGGTGCTGGTGGTGTTTGCGGTTGGGGTCGGACGCTCTTTCGTCAGCCCCGAACGGGCGCGGCGTTTGTTGCTCAAGCGCGGCGAGCGGGTCGGCACGGTGCTGGCGGCGTTGCTGGGGGTGGTGACGCCATTCTGCACCTGCTCGGCGGTCTCATTGTTCATCGGGTTTGTCAGTGCGCGCGTGCCGTTGGGGGTGACCTTTGCGTTCCTGATTGCGGCGCCGATGGTCAACGAAGTGGCGCTGGTGATGTTGTTTGCCTTGTGGGGATGGAAGGTGGCGTTGCTCTATGCGGGAACGGGTTTGCTCATTGCCATCGGGGCCGGGCTGCTGATCGGAGTGTTGAATCCGCGCGAGCAGGTCGAGGATTGGGTGCTGGATTTCCCGTCGGCGGACAATGACGCGCAAATTACCCGGGGCTGGAGTGGCCGGGTGGAGAAGGGCGTGGAGAACGTGCGGTGGGTCTTGGGCAAGGTGTGGGTGTACGTGCTCTGCGGGATTGCGGCGGGTGCGATCATTCACGGTTACGTGCCGGAGAAGTTCATGGCCGGTATTCTGGGACGCGATGTCTGGTGGGCGGTGCCGGCGGGCGTGTTGCTGGGCATCCCGATGTACAGCAACGCGGCTGGGGTGATCCCGATTGTGCAGGCGTTGACAGCCAAGGGCGCGGCGTTGGGGACTGCGCTGGCGTTCATGATGGCGGTGACGGCGTTGTCGCTGCCGGAGATGATCATCCTGCGCAAGGTGATCAAACCACGGCTGCTGGCCGGTTTCTTCGGGATCGTGGCGGTGGGAATCCTGCTGGTGGGTTATCTGTTCAACGCTCTGTTGTGAGCGTGCCGGCCGGGTACCGGCACAGCGTGCCGCTGACGCCCAGACGGAAGCCTGCCGGTATGGCGGCGCCGAATGGCCGCCGCCATTCTTGCCCGCCAAAGTTCACGTTGAGTCCCTGCCTCAACTCCAGGACCGGCGCGGGCCCGCGCTGCACGGACATGACGACGTAGATGCTGAGGTGCTTCTCGAACTTGAACTTTGCGGAGAGCACAGGCCGCCCGGGATAACTTTTCTTCGCGCCGGATTGGTAGGTCCGGTTGGCGTCGGGAGCGGCATGTTGCCAGACTTCAACGGGCTGTGAACCGAAGAAGCGCGCGTGGAGATTGGCACCGTCATTGGCGAACAGGTTGAAGCCGCCCGGGAATGTTTCACAGCGCAGGCCGCGCTCGAAGGTGATGTTCCAGATCCAATCGCGATTCAGGTGGTCATCGATGACGTCCAAGAGTGCCAAGCGAGTGGCATCCGCGCCAAACTCAACGGCAACATAACGCTCCGCATAGCCGATGGTCGGCTTGCGCAGGTCGATGCCGAACACATTGGGGGTGTCCCAGATGACGGCGCCGAGGCCGTACGGTTTGGCCCGTACACCATCAGCCGCCGTCACGAGGCTCTGGTACTTCGCTTCACTGCGGGCCTGGCCGCCTCCCATGATCCAGTCGTGCCCCAATGCCATGAATCGCACCGACCCGGCATCATCATGGGCATGTCCGCCCACGAAGGTCGAACGCGCATAGCAACCCAGGATCGCGTCGTTCGCATCCCGGTACCAGGCGCGCCGCACGGACAAGCCTTGCCGGGTATCGGTCAGATGCGTCGGTAAGACGCCGTTGGGGTCCTGGGCCGGCGTGTCGTAGGGATAGAACAACAACGTGAAGAACCAGCCGCCCCAGCCGGGCGTGAACGTCTTGTCGGCGTGAACTCCGTTCAAGCGGTCATACATCCAGCGCAACGCGCCGCGCTGCTTCTCGTGAGCCAACGCCATCGACAGGATCACTGTGTTCGACTGACACCAGCCGAGGCCGTCATCGTTCCACGACAGCTTCATGCCGACGCCGCTCACGTTGCCATCTTCGTCGCTGACCATGGGCCGCGCACAAGCTGCGGAAAACAGCGAAGCGGCCATGTTGCGCAGGTTCGGGAACGCCGCCGCCATCTCGGGATCCGCCACCAACCACGGCAGGAGAAACGCGGCCGGGTAGGCGAGATAACCAAGCCCTTCGTGATACAACCCCTGGTCGCCGAAGTGATGCAGAAAAACGCGTGTGCGTTCCCGGGCCCACTCCAAGCCTTCGCTCATGTTCACGCCGTCGCGCTGATGCACCGCCCGGGCTGCCAGCGCCGCACCGGCGTGTGCGACGGCCCAGTGGTTGTTGGTCACGATGTGCGGATCGCCCGCATCCGGCAGGATCTCGCGAAAACTTTCGTGCAGCTTCACCAGCAGTTCGGTCATCGCCTGCCGCTGCGGCTTGGTCCATGCATCGTAACAGCACTCAAAAACAATTGCCCCAATCAATGCCTGCGCCCCGCGCTTGAGTTCACCGCGCGACCATTCCGCCGTCCAGCGCAACATCGCATCGTGGGCCATCAGCGCATACCGGCGTTCCTCGGTCAGCAGACGCATGACCGCACAGGCTGTCAGGAAAAGCTCAAAATCGCCCTCAGGCGCCGACTCGCCACCCATACCGGCTTCGGCCATGGCCCATGCCTCGGCGGCAATCGCCGTGGCAGTCGGCTCTTTCTCCGCTACCAACTGCCGGACACGTGCGAGCTCTGCGTCGTTGAACCAGATTCCCATTCGGTCGCGCACATTAACACGAACCAACCATTTTACCGAGCCCATACATCAGCGCGGGGAGGTTGACTCCGCCGCTGCCGGGCTGGTCACCAGCACACAACGGAAGCCGAAGGTGTCGGCGCGCCGGCCGGGATTGGCGTGTCGGCGAAAGGAAGCGAGCAGGGCCAGTTGCGTCCCATCGTTCCAAGCCGCGCCGCGCTGCACTGAAGGCCAATCACGGCACCGCCTACGAGGAAGTGTGCCGCTTTCTGACCGATGCCCGCCAGCGCGACTTTGCCGGTGTGGCCCACGACTTCGTCGAGACAACCGACAAGGAACATGG